>NZ_PNCY01000050.1:0-17497 GCF_005887105.1 Pseudoalteromonas sp. S2893
GCTCCAAATGCTTATTTAAAGCCTAATGTATAATCTCGCTGAGTACGCTTAACGTCTTTAGTTTTAGTGGTTTTCATAAAATAAGTCCAAAATGTGTAAACACATTTCAGGACAAGACAAAACAATGAGTTAAAAAGCCATGCATTGCATGGCTTTTTTTATGCTGGCGCTAAACTTGCTAACTTCACCTACTATTAATGAGATAAAAAATAGATAGGTGTAAAAATATGATCAGCATACCTTCAGTAGCCGAAGCCGAAAAACTCATCGAAGAAAAACTCGGAGGGTGGTTTGATGTAGTAATAAGCCACATCCCAAACTTTATTGTGGCAGTGGTGATAGCCATTGTATTTTCAATAATAGCGCGCTTTGCCGGCCAGCTAATGAAAAACCTATTAAGGCGCTCACTCGACTCTAAGCAAATTGCTGATTTAATGGCGTCTATTTTTAAGGTTATTGTGTTATGTGTGGGCCTATTTATCGCTTTAGATTTTATGGGGTTAAAAGGCACAGTCACATCGTTACTAGCGGGTGCGGGTATTGTGGGTTTAGCCATTGGCTTTGCTTTTCAAGACATGACCGAGAACTTAATTGCCGGTATTGCTATGGGAATACGCAAGCCATTTAAAGCGGGTGATGTAATTGAAACCGACGATGTATTTGGCTCGGTACATTCTATAAACCTGCGTAACACGCTAATAGAGAGCTTTTACGGGCAGTTAATACTGGTACCTAACAAGGTATTATTTAGAAATGTGTTAAAAAATTACACCACGTTAGGCGTTAGGCGCATAGAGGTACCGGTGGGTATTTCATACGGCGACGACATTGAAAAAGCCAAAGAAGTTATCGTTGATAAAATTAACGAGTTTGACTTTGTAATACGTAAAGAAGAAACCGCTGTGTACGCAGAAGGTTTTGGCGACAGTAGTATTAATTTACTGGTGTGGTTTTGGATAAAATACCCAGGCGAGCCAGACTTTATGACAGTACGCCATAAAGGCGTAGTCGCTGTTAAACAAGCGCTTGATGCTGCAGATATAAGTATTCCATTCCCAATACGTACGTTAGATTTTGGCATTAAAGGCGGTGAAAAGCTCGATGCCATGATAAGCGATAAAATAAACCAACAGTCACCTAAACAACAAGGCGGGAGTAATACGGGTTCAAATCAAAGCGAATGAGCGACTAATACTGGTTTAAACTAGCCCAGTAATAGTTACCCACTAGCAGCGCATTTTTACATAAAAAGTGCGCTGCTAGTAATTTCAAAGCGCTAAGTCGGGTTAAATTTAACTATACTTTTAATAAATTTATTTTAAGTTAATACTTATTTGCTTTTCGCTGCCATCGAATTTTTGATTAGTAGTAAAAGCGTTTCACCACTGTTTTTTGTCATCGATTTTTTTGTAACCTCAGCAGGCAGGCTGGAATAGTGCAGCTATCTAGCTCTATTACTTTGTCGCCTACTTTTAATCCTGCCAAATCAGCATAGACTTTTATAATATCTATTTCACTAATTTCTGGGCTAAAAAGCCGGATACAGACACATCTGCAGCAAAGCCAAAAGTACCTTCCTCTGCATGGCCAATAAGAGGGATTAACAGTAGTGAATAAATCGTTTCATGTATTAGCTTCCTTGTGTAAGTGATGGGGCATTTGCATGCATTAAGTCATATATTATTAACTGTTATTTATGGTGTGGTTAATTAGTGAGTAGTAATAGGTTGCCAACGGTATTAAAAATGCGCTGATTATATGAACTTTACAGCCTTGTTATAGCATTCTTTTATCAAAACTGTAGTAAGTCACTAATTTAAAAGAGTGGGAAAGGGCGGCTAAGTGTTTGCTCTATTTTTAATAGGGGAGCTAAAGCTAGAAGTTTAGATACTAAAGTGTGCTGTTAAGCATAAAAAAGCGCGGCTTGTGTTGGAGAAACAAGCCACGCAGAGGAATAAGTTATATAAACAAATATTGTAATGCGGTATCAGATAACACTAATTTTATTACGGATAATTTTAACGCCATCCATATTTTCTAAAAACTTTTGCGCAAGTGCACGCTGAAAACCTGTTTGCGCTTCACCGTATAGGTCAACTTCACCGTCTTCAACCTGCACGCGAATATCGCTTAATGCTAAGTTTGGGTTAGTGCGTAACGTATTGGTGATTGTTTGTTGTAAGTTAGGTTGAGTAGCCACACTGCTTACTACGGCTAAGTTAGTTGCTGCACTTACTTTTGTAGCGCAAGCTAATAAAAATAAACAACAAAATGATACTAAAGCGATAGTTAACTTAAAGCGGTTCATAACTTCATCCTTACATTACGGTTAATCGTGCAGCTATTCTTAGCTGAGTTACTTTCTCAGTTACAATTTCGATGCCAGTTTTAATTTGTTGAAATACAAGGTTATTTTATTAAGTGAGAATTCAGGTGGGCAATAATTACATTTTAATGGGAATGAGTTACATGCTTGGGTTACATTTGTAACGGGTACAAAAAAGCCGGCAACTGCCGGCTTGTTTATTTATGGTGTGCTATTTCTTTTTAATTTTAGCTTTGGCTTTTTTCTTAGCTTTCATTTTTACCGGATCTTTACGCTTTTTAGCGGGTGGCTTAGCTTCTTTATGCTGTGGCTCAAGCCCTTTAATTATGCGGCGCTTAAGTTTTTGCTCTGTGTATCGCTCAACCTTGTATAAAATGCCAATGTCGTGCGCTTCAACTAATGATATAGCAATCCCTTTTTTACCTGCACGGCCAGTACGGCCAATACGGTGTACATAGACATCGGCAGTGCGCGGCATATCAAAGTTAATTACGTGGCTAATGTCAGAAACATCAATACCGCGGGCCGCAACATCGGTTGCTATTAATATGCGCGTTTTGCCACTGTGGAAATTTTCCATCGCTTTCATGCGCTTATCTTGCGGCATTTCGCCACGCAGCCACGCGGCTTTTACGCCATTGTTAGTTAGCTCACCAATTAGCGTTTCTAGGCGCTCACGGGTTTTTACAAACACAATGGCTTTACTTACATCTGGGCCGTTTAGGGTATTAACCAACAGCTCAAGCTTGTGGTGGTAATCATCAGCAAGGTGAACCCATTGATGAATTTTTGCTTTTTCTTTGCGTGACGATTCGGCTTCAAGTAAAGCTGGGTCGTTTAAAATACGCTCTGCAAATAACTCAACGCTATCGCCTTCTAACGTCGCAGAGAATAAAAAGCACTGACGACGGTTTTTAGCTTCGTCACATATGCGCAGCATTTCTTTTCTAAAGCCCATGTCTAACATGCGGTCGGCTTCATCAAGAATAAGCATTTCTACGTTTTCAGCATGGAAATTTTCGGTTTCAAGGTATTCCATTAAACGCCCTGGTGTGGCGATTAAAATATCGTTATTGTTTTCAAAAATTTCTTTATGGGTGCCGTAGTTTATACCACCTGTTACTACACCAATTTTAAGGTGGGTGCTTTTAGCAAGCAGTTCACATTGCTCATGAATTTGATAAGCCAGTTCACGGGTTGGGGTCATTATTAACACACGTGCAAAACCTGGGTCGCGACGCGGAAAATCCATTAAGTATTGAATAGCCGGAATTAAAAATGCCGCCGTTTTACCTGTGCCAGTAGGTGCTGATGCTAAAATATCGCGACCTTGCAGCGCTTCAGGAATAGCTTGTTGTTGAATGCTGGTTGGTGTCTCGTAGCCCATTTTATCAATGGCGTTGAGTAGTTTAGTATCAAGATCAAATTCAGAAAATTGCATAGAGTGTCTAAAATAAGGGACAATTACCTGCAATTATACGCGCTATACGCCAGTTGGTGAATGAAAAGGTGAAAAAATGTCAGGGTTTACGTTTAAACAATTTAAGGTTGAGCACGATAGCTGTGCTATGAAGGTCTCAACCGACGGCATTTTACTTGGCGCATGGGCGTATTTAAAAGGCGCCCACACATTACTCGATATAGGCACAGGCACCGGTTTACTTGCGCTTATGTGTAAACAGCGCCAACCAGCACTTAGCATAACCGCTGTTGAAATTGATGAAGCTGCTTACAAGCAAGCGCAGCAAAATATAGCCTCTAGCCCGTGGCCAAATATCACAGTAAAGCACACCACTATACAAGCGTTTGAACAGGCGGCGCCATTTGATGTCGTGATATCTAACCCCCCTTATTTTAACCGCAGTTTAAAAGGGCTAAGCGATGCCCGTAACACCGCACGCCATACCGATGGTTTAAGTTTTGACGAACTAATACATGCCTATATGCGTTTAAGTCATGAGCATTCGTGCTTTAACGTAATTTTACCCACCACAGAGGCGGGCTTATTCGTTGAATTGGCAACACAAAACGGGCTTTATTTAAACGCGCATTGCCAAGTAAAAACCACACCAAGTAAAGCATTTAGCCGCAGTTTGATGCGCTTTAGCTTAGTAAACACTTTGCCTGAGCTTACCTCCCTATGCATAAAAGATGACAACAACCGCTACAGCGATGATTATATTGCGTTATGTAAAGCGTTTTACTTGAAGATGTAAGTTTTAAGGCAGGTAATTATCTAGTAATAAAGGATAGTTTACCCATTATGCATACGTATTCAGTTTTTATTTGAGCAACTCTCAAACTAGTGTTAACTACTTGTAAATAACGTCGAGTATGTTGTTTAACTCGCCCAACACTGGAAACACACACTATGAAACTCAGTAAAATGATCACCACTGCAGGTCTTAGCTTAGGTTTAACCTTACCAAGTTTAGTATCGGCTGCGCCTACAACATTTGTGCATTTATTTGAATGGAATTGGCAAGATGTAGCCCAAGAATGTGAGCAGTTTTTAGGACCAAAAGGGTACGCTGCTGTACAGGTGTCTCCGCCTAACGAGCATATTACAGGTAGCCAATGGTGGACTCGCTATCAACCTGTGAGCTACCAACTACAAAGCCGAGGCGGTAACCGTTCGCAATTTATAGATATGGTTAATCGCTGTAACGCCGCAGGCGTCGATATATATGTTGATACATTAATAAACCATATGGCAGCCGGCAGTGGTACGGGCACTGCTGGTAACACTTTTGGTAATAAACAATACCCTATTTATAGCCCACAAGATTTTCACGAAAGTTGCTCTATTAACCCAGAAGATTACGGTAATAACCGTTATCGCGTGCAAAATTGTGAGCTAGTAGGGCTGGCCGATTTAAACACTTCTTCAAATTATGTGCAAAATACATTAGCGGCATATATTAATGATCTTCAAGCTATGGGTGTTAAAGGTTTTAGGTTTGATGCTGCTAAGCATGTTGCTGCAAGTGATATTCAAAGTTTAATGGCAAAAATAAATGGCTCGCCAGTGGTGTTTCATGAGGTGATAGATCAAGGTACTGAAGCAGTTGCTGCCTCAGAGTATTTAAGTACAGGGCTAGTTACCGAGTTTAAATACAGTACGCAGCTTGGTAATACCTTTAGAAATGGCTCGCTTGCATGGTTAAGTAATTTTGGTGAAGGCTGGGGCTTTATGCCAAGTTCATCAGCTGTGGTATTTGTAGATAACCACGACAATCAGCGCGGCCATGGTGGTGCAGGTAATGTAATTACCTTTGAAGATGGCCGTTTATACGACCTAGCCAACGTATTTATGTTGGCGTATCCGTATGGGTATCCAAAAGTAATGTCGAGTTATGATTTTCACGGCGATACAGATGCGGGTGGGCCAAGTGTACCGGTGCACAATAATGGTAATTTAGAATGTTTTGCAAGTAACTGGAAGTGTGAGCATCGTTGGTCTTATATTGCGGGTGGTGTCGATTTTAGAAATAACACAGCCGACAACTGGGTAGTAACAAATTGGTGGGATAACACCCATAACCAGATTGCATTTGGACGTGGTAGCTCAGGTCATATGGCAATTAATAAAGAAGACTCAACGCTTAATGCAACAATTCAAACAGATATGGCGCCTGGACAGTACTGCAATGTGTTAAAAGGCGAGCTTTTGGGTAATGCTACTAGCTGTAGCGGTGAAGTAATAACAGTTAATAGCAACGGCACCATCAATTTAAATGTAGCGCCATGGGATGCAATAGCAATTCATAAAAATGCTAAATTAACCCAAGAGGCAGTGCCTAATAATAGCGACTGGCAAAGAACCGTTATTTTTATTAATGCTCAAACACAAAGCGGACAAGACATGTTTGTACGCGGTGGTATAGATCACACCTATGCAAATACAAACCTTGCTAGAAACTGCCAAACAACAAATGTTGAATGTGCTATGCCAATTCGCCATAACAATCTAAAAAACAATACCACAACGCCTTGGAAAGCAAACGATAACTACCTAGATTGGTATGGAATTGAACAAGGCCAAAGCAGTGAAGCGCAAGGCACTGCCATGGATTGGACTACAAATGTTTGGCCAAGTGAATATGGCGCCCAAAAATCGGTAACAGTAGATGGCTTTGGTGTTACACCCCTTAATATATGGGGCGAACACTATTGGATGCTTGATGTTAATATGGATTGCAGTAAAGCTGTTAACGGATGGTTTGAATTAAAAGCATTTATAAAAAATGGCCAAGAGTGGGAAGGCGATATAAGCCAAGCAAATACCCCCTATACAAGTACTAACCATATGGCACAGTGTGGCAAAATTAATATGTTTGAATTTAACAGCTCAAGTGTAGAGGTACGTGACTTTTAAATACGTACTTTAAAACGCGTACGTTAAAAAACTATCAGCCAATTTAAAAACCAAGTGGGTTAACGCGCACTTGGTTTTTTACTTTTATATGTACCTAAATAGCAGTTTAATTTAATAGTGCGTTTATAAATCAGCTGGTATTATTGTTTTATTCGCCATTTTTTAATTTAGGCAACACAATGAAAAAGTTAAACAAATTACCGTTACTAACTACACTCGCTGCGGCTTTATTTATAAGCCAAGGTGCGCTTGCAAACATGACTCCTGTTGGGCTTTGGAAAACCATAGATGAAGACACCAACGAGGCTAAATCGTATGTACGCATTACTCAAAATGATAAGGTGCTCAGTGGTAAAGTTGAGACTATTTTAGACCCAGCTAAACAAACCGGTATTTGTAAAGAGTGTGATGGGGCATTAAAAAATCAGCCTATTTTAGGAATGACCATAATCACTGATGTAAAACCAGAAGATGATGGCGTGTGGGGCGATGGTGAAATACTTGACCCTACAAATGGTAAAACCTATACCGTGCAACTAACGCCACAAAACGACGGTAAAACATTGGAAGTACGTGGCTATATAGGCTTTTTTTACCGTAACCAATATTGGCAACGTGTGGAGTAGCACTACTCGTTTGCTGTTTTTAAAAACTCGCGTTTAAGCCACGCTCGTAATGCGCTTACCTGTGGGTGATTAAGCATGGCGTGGCTCGTTGCAAAATAAAACTGCTGATGCGGATTTACAATGCTTTGGCCAATTTGCGTGAGCATGCCGTGCTTTATATCGTCGCGTACAAATTGTTTGTGGGTGACCAAAACGCCAAGCTGGCGCATCGCGGCTTGCGTTGCTTGCACTGAAATATTAAAGGTTAAGTTATTATGCTGCTTAGGCTGCGCTAAATTATTAGCCTCGCACCACGTTTGCCAATCGTTTTGCCTACGTGGGTTGGTAACGTAGATTGCTTTAAAACGCTGCAGCAAATTTTGCGCGGTTAACTCATCTTTATTTAAGCCAACTAAAAGTTGTGGGTTACAGACTAAAATTAACTGATCGTCGGCTAGTTTTTCACAGTGATATTTTTGCCACTTATCGGGCTGGCCATGAATAATCGCTGCATCAATCCCTTCGCGCTCTAAATCAAATTCTCCCACCAAGTTAGAAATACGAATGTCACTGTTTGGCGAAATGCGCTGAAAATCAGCCACCCTAGGGATCCACCAGTGCAGTGCTAGTGAGTTAACCATATTGAGTGTTAAATAAGTTGGCTCATTCGCTGTGCTACTAGCCTCTTGGCTGGCTGCTAAAATTTCAGCCATGGCCGGGGCTATGCGTTTGTAATAGCGCTCACCCACAGGGTTGAGCTCAACGCGGCGACCAATGCGATTAAAAAGCGGTGTATTAAGTTGTAACTCTAACGCTTTAATAGACTGACTTACCGCCGAGTGACTAATACTTAGCTGCTCAGCCGCGAGCACCATGCTGCCAGTTTCGGCAACAGCTATAAACGTATAGAGAGATTTTAACGGCGCAGATTTGATCATAGGTTATTTATTAACAGTTAAGTTTTACTTACAGGTTAGTTTAATATTATTCGCTTTTAAATTTATAAAGTACACGTAAAATTAGCGCCATAAAAGCCAATGCCAATTTTTTGAAAAATAATAAATAGATTAAAAAAATTAAGCCTTTAATTTTGCTTTTTACATTCATTTTTTATTCAAAGGATAACTGCGGTGACGTTAAATTCTCGTGCTAGTGTGTTTATGCTGCTCTCTACATTTACCTTGGCGTTAAATAGCTTTATAGCCAAGTTGCTTACCGATTACTTTAGCACCAGCGAAGTGGTTTTTTTACGGGTGTTTTTACCCGCGATTATTATGCTGGCATTGGCGGCAGGTATTAAATGGCAGCTACCTAATAAATCAGCATGGCGAACCTTTGCTATTCGCGCAATTTTTATAGTGCTGTGCCAAAACTGCTTTTTAGTGGCGCTAAATACTTTAACGCTGGTGGAGGCGGTTATTTTATTTAGCACTGGGCCATTATTTATACCGCTAATAGAACGGGTGCTTTTTAAAACTAAATTAAATTGGTTATTGCTACCTACAATGGCGCTGATGTTTGCGGGTGTGATTATTCAAAATATTCATAGCGATGGCATACAATGGCGCTGGAGCTTATTAATTGGTTTAGGGGCTGGTATTTTTAATGCCTGCTCGCAAATCACCTTGTTTAGAGCCAGTAAAATTAAGCTTCCGATGATGGTTATTAACGGTTGGAGTTTTACGCTGGCTGCCATTTTTATGGTGCCAGTATTAATGTTTACCAGCGAAGGTGAGCGCTTTTACCAAGGTTTTGCAATCGATATAAGCAATTATAGTTTATTACTGATGGTGGCATTAATTGGGTTTTCGACTGCTGCAACGCAGTTTTTTAGAGGAAAGGCGTACCGATTAGCCAGTTCTAACTCGCAGTTAGCACCGCTTATTTATTCTAACTTATTATTTGCGTTGTTATTTCAGCTAATTTTTTACGATACAACATTAAGTTTATCGCAAGTAATAGGCTCTGCGCTTATTGTACTAGCATGTATTATTAATACCTTTGCACCTAATTGGCTATTGCAAAGGCAAGCAAAAATACGTGAAAAAAAGTGCGCTAAAAAACTTAGTTATTTGTAATGTATTGGCCTAAACGGTTTAGGCCAAACTCGTTATAGCGTTTCGCTATACTCTGTCATTATTTGTTCAACCCAGCTGGCTATGCGCTCATCGCTTAGCTCGTATTGGCTGTCTTCATCAAGCGCTAGGCCAACAAAGTGTTTGCCATCGGGGGTAAGTGCTTTTGACGCTTCAAACTCGTAGTTTTCATCGTTTGGCCAAAAACCAATTTGCGTAAACGACTGGGTATTTATTTCATCGTGAAGCATACCAAGGGCGTCTTGAAACCATTGTCCGTAACCTTGTTGGTCGCCCATGCCAAATAAAGCAATGGTTTTACCATTTAGGTTTACATCTTTAATGTCGTCCCACTTAGACTCCCAGTCTTCTTGTATTTCTCCAAAATCCCATGTTGAAATACCAAAGATGATAAAGTCGTACTGCTCTGCATTTTTAAGTGGTTCGTCTTTAATATTGTGTAAGGTCACTACATCGGCGCCAATAAGGTCGCGAATTTTTTCTGCTGCCATCTCTGTGTAGCATGTAGTAGAGCCAAAAAATAAACCAATCTGCATCGTATTTATCACTGTGTAATTGCCTGTTATGATAGGGCGCAGTTTACCGTAAGGTATTTTTAATTGATACCTTCTACCGTGGGTATTACCAACATGAGATCACAACGTGACAACGCTACCTGACGATTTACCTGAACCAAATACCGAGCTAAACAGCAACAGCGACTTTCTAGAAACCTTTTTAGATAGCTTGTACTTAGAGCAAGGTGTAAGCGAAAACACCCTTAGCGCGTATCGCAGTGACCTAGATAAGTTTTGTCAGTTTTTAAAAGGCGAAAGCTTAATGACGGTAACCAGCTTAGATATAGAAAGCTATCTAGCGTATCGCGTAGATTTAGGGTTAAAACCACGTAGCACGGCACGCAGCATAAGTGCGTTAAAGCGGTTTTATCAGTATTTTGTACGTGAAAAACGTATCGCAAGCTCACCGCTTGAAAACATTGCGCAACCAAAAGCGGGCCAATCGTTACCTAAAACGCTCTCAGAAGCCGAAGTAGAGGCATTATTAAGTGCCCCCAATATTGAAGAGCCAATGGGGCTGCGCGATAAAGCCATGCTAGAGCTACTTTATGCTACGGGCTTGCGTGTAACCGAGCTTGTAGGGCTGCGTATGGAGCAAATTAACTTGCGCCAGTCGGTTGTGTTTGTAAAAGGTAAAGGCAACAAAGAGCGCTTAGTACCTTTAGGCGAAGAAGCCATGTACTGGCTTGAGCAGTTTTTAAAAGGGGGGCGTGCACAAATGATAAAACACGCCACCGATTTTGTGTTTCCTTCAAAACGCGGTGTAGGTATGACCCGACAAACCTTTTGGCATCGTATTAAACACTATGCTATTTTGGCGTCTATTGAGTCTGATTTATCGCCGCATACATTGCGTCATGCCTTTGCAACACATTTACTTAATCATGGTGCCGACTTAAGAGTGGTGCAGATGATGTTAGGGCACAGCGACTTATCAACTACACAAATTTATACCCATGTTGCCAATGAGCGATTAAAATCGGTACACTCAGAGCATCATCCGCGCGCGTAATATGAAATTTAATATCAGCTTAGCGGTCAATTTAGTACGTATTATTAGATAGAGAAAATTATGAAAAAATTAATGTTAGCAGGTGCAATGTTGTGCACAAGTATTAGTGCATTTGCAAATGGCGTAGCCACAACGCCAGATGCTAATGATCCTATTGTTACTAAATTTGCCACGTTAGGTGTAACAGTTAAGCAAATAAACCCAAGCCCTGTTGCCGGTTTAAAAGAGCTTATTACAAATAAAGGTGTACTTTACGCCAGCCCAGACGGCCAGTTTTTAATGCAAGGCACGCTCATTGATTTAAACAACCGCAGCAACTTAACCGAGCAAGCGTTAAATGGTGTACGTGTTGAAGGTATTAAAGAATACCAAGATTCAATGATTGTTTATAAAGCGCCTAACGAAAAACACCAAATTACGGTATTTACCGATATTAGCTGTGGCTATTGTCGTAAATTACACCGCGAACTAGACGACTTGCTTGATGCAGGCATTACTGTTCGTTATTTAGCATTTCCGCGTGGTGGACTGCAAGGTTCGGGCTACGCCGATTTAATGAATGTATGGTGTGCACGCGACCAACAAGAAGCACTAACAGAAGCTAAATCAGGCGAAGACACTAAAGTAGTTGCCGGTTGTAGCGCACCAGTAGCTGAGCATTACCAGCTAGGCCAAAGCTTTGGTATTAGCGGTACGCCAGCCATTATTTTAGAAGACGGTACAATGATCCCTGGCTACCAGCCAGCCGCGGCATTAAGTGCAGCGCTTGAGGCTAACAAAGCAGGTTAATTAAAAATCTGAGTACCTGTTTAATACCAATCCGCGATAATACTTAATCATTTTGCGGGGCTAAACATGTTGCTAGAGGCGTTAAAAAATGCTTATTTACGGCTGCATAGATGCAGAAGGTAGAGCAATGCAGGAGCAATAGCCGAGAACAACTAAATAGCGAATTTATTGCCTAGCTATCAACACGTTTTTTCAGCCTCAAAATAGATCACTTAATTAAGCGAATTGGTTTAAAAAGGCCTTTATGGCCTTTTTTTGTCTTTTTATTATGAACACCATAAGTTAAAAACCAGCATGAAAAAACTGATCATTGCGCGCGAAAATGTAGACGATTCTTACCTGCCAAGCGATCTGCACCCTGTTATTAAGCAAATTTATGCCACGCGTAACGTGCAAAATGCACACGAGCTAAATAATAGTGCAGCCACGCTAATCGACTTTAAACTGTTTAAAGACATCGACAAAGCCACCGAGCTATTAATTGATGCGCTGAATGCGCAAAGCCGCATTTTAATTGTTGGCGACTTCGATGCCGATGGCGCAACCAGTACAGCCACCTTAATGCAAGGCTTGGCAATGTTTGGTTTTAATAACTTAGACTACCTTGTACCGGACAGGTTTAGCTTAGGCTATGGTTTAAGCCCAGCGCTTGCGGAGCAAATTGTTGATATAAAACCAGAGCTGGTCATTACGGTAGATAACGGTATTTCGTGTATTGCAGGCATAGACATACTGAAAAAAGTGGGCATTAAAGTACTGGTTACTGATCACCACTTGCAAGGGGAGCAGCTCCCTAATGCCGATGCAATTGTTAACCCAAACCGCCATGATTGCCGTTTTCCATCAAAATCAATTGCGGGTGTCGGCGTTGCCTTTTACTTGCTTATAGCCCTTAGAAGCACGTTACGAGAGCAAGGTTATTTTGAACGCCATGCTATGCCAAATTTAGCCGACTTGCTTGATATAGTTGCCCTAGGCACCGTGGCCGATGTAGTCGCGCTTGATGCAAATAACCGCACTTTAGTACACCAAGGGTTAGCGCGTATTCGCAGCGGTAAAACACGCCCAGGTATTACTGCGCTTATTGAAGTGGCTAATCGTAATGCTGCGCGTTTAAGCGCCAGTGACTTTGGTTTTTCGTTGGCCCCGCGTTTAAACGCAGCAGGGCGACTAGATGACATGAGTTTGGGCATAGCGTGCTTATTAAGTACCGATATAAACCAAGCAAGGCGAATTGCCAGCGAGTTAGATAGCTTAAACCATGCACGGCGCGAAATAGAGCAGGGCATGCAAGCCGAGGCTCAAGCAGTGCTTGATAGGCTCGCGTTTAGTGACGACAACATTCCCGATGCCATTTGTTTATACCAAGAAGATTGGCACCAAGGTGTTATTGGTATTTTGGCGGGTCGCTTAAAAGAAAAATACCACCGCCCAACCGTTATTTTTGCCGGCGGCGAAAACGGTGAAATAAAAGGCTCGTGCCGCTCTATTGAAGGGCTACACATGCGCGATTTACTCGAAGGGCTAAATACCGCCGACCCGCACTTAATTAATAAATTTGGCGGCCACGCCATGGCGGCAGGGCTAAGTATTGATGAGCAAAACTTTAATGACTTTAAAAACGCGTTTGATGCTGCTGTAAGCGCGCAATTAAGCGAAGAAAGTAAACGCTGCATTGTATTTACCGATGGCGAGCTGCCAAACGAGTGCTTTACAATGGACTTTGCTCAGCTATTGAAGCAATCAGGCCCATGGGGGCAGCAATTTCCTGAGCCGGTATTTGAGCACACCTTTGAAGTTATTCAGCAGCGTATAGTAGGCGAAAAACACTTAAAACTGGTGCTTAAACATCAATCTGGGCGCTTAGTTGACGCCATTGCATTTGGAATAGATGTAAAAGCATGGCCCGACACCGAGGCCCGTTATGTCAAAGTGGCTTATCAGCTCGACATAAACGAATTTAGAGGCAAGTTTAGCCTGCAATTAATTGTCCGCGAGCTTGAAAAAGTGCATTAAAAAATATGCACAATGCATGCATAAAAGGCTAATAAAGCGCGCGGTTTTTTGTTAAAATCGGGCGTTTTTATCATTTGACGATAATTTATTGCGTTTAGTGCTAATTTTAGCGCGCAATAATCTAGCCATTTTGGAGTAATGTACATGTTTGAAGTGAATCCTGTGATTAATCAAATCAAGGAAATTCGCGAACGTACTGAACTGCTTCGGGGGTACCTTTGACTACGCTCACAAACAAGAGCGCCTAGAAGAAGTAAACGCCGAACTTGAAGATTCAGCCGTATGGAATGAACCTGAGCGCGCACAAGCACTTGGTCGTGAAAAATCAGCCTTAGAAGCGGTTGTTGAAACAATCGACAACTTAGTAGCAGGTGCTGACGACGTAGAAGGTTTATTAGAGCTTGCAGTAGAAGCAGAAGATGAAGACACGTTTGTTGAAGCGCAAACTGAACTTGAAGGCTTAAATAAACAGCTTGAGGGTTTAGAGTTTCGCCGTATGTTTTCGGGCTCTCACGATGCAAACGATGCTTACCTTGATTTACAGTCGGGTTCTGGCGGTACTGAAGCACAAGACTGGTGTAACATGTTATTACGCATGTACTTACGCTGGGGCGAAGCGAAAGGCTTTAAAGTTGAGCTAGTAGAAGCAACCGATGGCGATGTGGCCGGTATTAAAGGTGCAACAGTGCGCTTTGTAGGCGAATACGCATATGGTTGGCTGCGCACAGAAACAGGTGTACACCGCTTAGTACGTAAAAGCCCATTTGATTCAAGTGGTCGTCGTCATACCTCGTTTGCCTCTGCGTTTGTTTACCCAGAAGTAGATGACAATATTGAAATTGATATTAATCCGGCTGACTTACGTATAGACGTTTACCGTGCATCGGGCGCGGGTGGTCAGCACGTTAATACCACCGAATCGGCAGTACGTATTACTCACGTACCTACCAACACGGTTGTTCAGTGTCAAAACGAGCGATCTCAACACAAAAATAAAGCCCAAGCAATGAAGCAGTTAAAAGCAAAATTATTTGAGCTTGAACTTCAGCAGCAAAATGCTGAAAAGCAATCGCAAGAAGACGCAAAGTCGGATATTGGCTGGGGAAGTCAAATTCGTTCTTACGTACTTGATGATGCACGTATTAAAGATTTACGAACTGGCGTTGAAAACCGTAATACGCAATCGGTACTTGACGGCAACCTAGACAAATTTATTGAAGCCAGCCTAAAATCTGGCCTATAACCACCAAGCTAAAAAAGAGCTAAAAAATGACTGATCAAATCCAAGACGAAAATAAGTTAATCGCTGAGCGTCGCGGCAAATTAGACGCTATTCGCGAAAATTGCCCAGCCAACGGTCATCCTAATCAGTTCCGTCGTGAACATTACACGGCTGATTTACAGGCTGAGTTTGGTGATAAGAGTAAAGAAGAATTAGTAGAGCTTAAGCACGTTGTATCAATTGCTGGCCGTATTTTAGCTAAGCGTGGTCCTTTTATGGCCATTCAAGACATGAAAGGCCGTGTACAAGCTTACGCATCTAAAGATGTGCAAAAAGACTTAAAAGCAAAATATGGCCAACTAGATATTGGCGATATTATTGGTGTTAAAGGTGCGCTTAATAAATCAGGTAAAGGCGATTTATACGTAGAAATGACCGAGTACGAACTACTTACTAAGTCACTACGCCCATTACCAGAGAAGTTTCATGGTTTATCAGATCAAGAAACCAAGTACCGTCAACGTTATGTTGATTTAATTACTAACGAAGCAACGCGCGAAACATTCCGCATTCGCTCACAAGTAGTTGAAGGTATTCGTCGCTTTTTAGCAGAGCGCGACTTTATGGAAGTAGAAACGCCAATGCTACAGGTTATTCCTGGCGGTGCGTCTGCGCGTCCATTTGTGACTCACCATAACGCACTTGATATAGACATGTACTTACGTATAGCACCTGAGCTTTACCTTAAGCGTTTAGTAGTAGGTGGTTTTGACCGCGTATTTGAAATTAACCGTAACTTCCGTAACGAAGGGTTATCAACGCGCCACAACCCAGAATTCACTATGATTGAATTTTACCAAGCCTACGCTGATTACATCGATCTGATGAACATTACCGAAGACATGCTACGTACAGTTGCAACTAACGTTTTAGGTAGCCCAATTGTAGTTAATACCACTAAAGATGAAAACGGCGAAGTTATCGACTCAGTAGAGTACGACTTTGGCCAACCGTTTGAGCGCCTAAGCATGGCTGATGCTATCTTAAAATATAACCCTGAGTTTGATGCTGCGGTATTTAATGACCCAGAAAACCACTTTGAAGAACTAAAAGCGTACGCTAAACAAGTGCACGTTAAAATTCCTGAAAATTGTGTATGGGGCCCTGGTAAGTTTTTATGTGAAATATTTGAAGAGACGGCTGAGCACATGCTTATCCAACCTACATTTATTACAGGCTACCCGTGGGAAGTATCGCCACTTGCGCGCCGTAACGACGAAAACCCATTTGTTACCGACCGCTTTGAGTTTTTTGTTGGCGGACGTGAGCTTGCAAATGGCTTCTCGGAGCTTAACGATGCACAAGATCAAGCAGAGCGCTTTACTCGCCAAGTTGAAGAAAAAGACGCCGGTGATGATGAAGCAATGCATTACGATGAAGACTACATACGCGCACTAGAGTACGGCTTACCGCCTACTGCCGGTGAAGGTATTGGTATTGACCGCTTAGTAATGTTATTTACTGATTCACCAACCATTAAAGATGTTATTTTGTTCCCGCATATGCGCCCACAAGCTGTCTAAGCTTTAACAAAATAAATGCGATAAACGCCGCTAAATTTTAGCGGCGTTTTTGTGTGAGTATAAAAATAAGCGCCAATGCAGAAAAAGTTGGAGAGTAAATTGCTTTATAAAAACAGACGAAAGAGAGGATAAGATTGTTCGCTTTTTAATTAATTAGTACTAAACTAAATTTTAAAGCTAGTTATTAGTACTTATTAATAGTTAATTCAGATTGGGTTATTTAATGTAGCCTTGTTTTAAATAACCTTAATAACGGTGCTATAACGTAATTTTATGACTGTTTTTTAAACATTATGTTGTATTTATGTAAAAAACTTAGCTAAAATACGCCAAAATTTTGAGCTGGGTTAAAATAGCACTCTAAATATGAATTCTCAAATGGACTTAGAATATAATATGAAAGACAACCGAGTTGAAGAATCGCCAGAAACTGACACCACAGAGCAAAAGCGACAAGCTTATTACCGAGCCTGTATTGCTGAATTTCAGCAATTAGGTTACCAAGAGCAATATTTAGCGCAGCTCAAAGATGATTTAGTGCCTTTAATGGGCGTTAATCCACAAGACAAAAATATTTAAATCGTTTACTTTTCAAACCAATTATACAATTAAAGCTGACTTATGTGCGTTCTGTAACCAGATAGTCATTTTTGGCATAAAAGTGTTTGACATATTTTCTGAAATCTTTATTATACGCCCCACAAGACGGAGAGGTGTCCGAGTGGCCGAAGGAGCTCCCCTGCTAAGGGAGTATAGAGTTTGTAGCTCTATCGAGGGTTCGAATCCCTCCTTCTCCACCATTTCTTTTAATGGCAGTCTTGTAAAGTAAAGATTGGGCGCATAGCTCAGCTGGATAGAGTACCTGGCTACGAACCAGGCGGTCGGAGGTTCGAATCCTCCTGCGCCCACCACT
>NZ_PNCY01000051.1:0-24077 GCF_005887105.1 Pseudoalteromonas sp. S2893
AGTAGGCTAAGTAAAAGCCGAGCAAAGCTTCCGCGTCCTGCTCACGCCCTTTACCTACATCCATGTAGGCAACAAAGAGTAAATAGCCCCTAGGAAGAACCCTTTGGGCAGCGCCTGTTTGGCATTAATGCTACGTTATCGCCTATTTGTGGGGAACAACCACACTATATAGGCTCTGCCTTGCCTAAATACCAAACAGACAGCTGCAAATTTAACCTTAAAAGATCAACAGACCCTAGCATTAAGTAAGAAAGTGCTAATGAGTATAAAATTTCAGTCAAAGTAAAAGCCATTTTATTTTAAATATAAAGTGGCTTTGTTAGGTTGGATTTAACGCAGGGTGAGCTGCTGGTTTATTTCTTCAAAAATACCGGCGTCGTCTATGGTTGAAGGTATTTGTAGTTCGTCGCCATCGACCAGTTGACGTAAATTTTTGCGTAGTATTTTACCTGAACGAGTTTTTGGTAATCGCTCTACGCTTACTATCGTTTTAAGGCACGCTATAGCGCCTATTTGGTTGCGTACTGTTTGCACAAGCTCTTGCTCTACATCAGTAGGGGAGCCGGTAAAGTCGTTTTTAAGTACGATCATGGCCATCGGTAATTGGCCTTTTAGTGTATCGGTAACCCCAAACACCGCGCACTCTGCAACGGCTGGGTGGGATGCGACTATTTCTTCCATTTCGCCGGTTGAAAGCCTATGGCCTGCTACGTTTATAACATCGTCGGTGCGGCCCATTATAAATAGGTAACCATCGTCATCTATGTAACCACCATCGCCGGAAAGATAATACCCCGGGTACTGTGTTAAATAACCGGTTTTAAAGCGCGCTGTGTTTTGCCAAATGGTGGGTAAGCAACCTGGTGGCAGCGGCAATTTTATAGCCACCACGCCTTGCTCGTTTGGTGCGCATTGCTCGCCTTGCATATTCAATATTTGCACATCAAACCCAGGAGTTGGCACGGTAGAGCTACCTGGTTTTGTTACTAATTCTTCTATGCCTACGGGGTTACAGGCAATGGCCCAGCCGGTTTCTGTTTGCCACCAGTGATCGAGTATTGGCAGGTTAGTTTTTTCTTTTAGCCAGTTGTACGTTGGCGGGTCGAGCCGCTCGCCAGCTAAAAATAGTCGTTTTAAACTACTGGTGTTGTACTGCTTAAAGCCCTCTGCATTTGGGTCTTCTTTTTTGATGGCTCTAAACGCAGTGGGCGCTGTAAATAATGCATTTACTTGGTATTGCTCTACTACTCGCCAAAATGCACTGGCATCAGGTGTGCGAACTGGTTTGCCTTCAAATAATACTGTTGTACAGCGATAAATTAGCGGGGCATACACTATGTAGGAGTGCCCAACGACCCAGCCTATATCTGAGGCAGCCCAAAACACCTCGCCGGGCTGCATGCCGTAAACGGTTTCCATGCTGTAGTGCATAGCAACACCATGGCCGCCGTTTTCACGCACTACGCCTTTAGGCGTGCCTGTGGTGCCTGAGGTATATAAAATATAAAGAGGATCACGCCCACTTACAGGTACTGGCTCTACTGCAGTGGCTGTTTGCATTGCCTCATCCCAGTTAATATCTCTTGAGGGGATAAGCGTGGCAGCTACTTGTTCGCGCTGGTAAATAACGCAGTGATCTATTTTATGATTGGCAAGATCTATGGCGTGATCAATCAGCGGTTTATATTCTATTACGCTATCTACCTCTACACCGCACGAAGCGCTCAGTATGAGTTTAGGTTTAGCATCGTCTATACGTACGGCGAGTTCATGCGCTGCAAAGCCACCAAATACCACAGAGTGTATAGCGCCTAATCGGGCGCAGGCCAGCATGCCTATTACAGCTTGGGGGATCATGGGCATATAAATAACAACGCGGTCGCCTTTACTAACGCCTAACGATTGCATTACACCGGCAAATTTAGCTACCTCTTGCTGTAGCTGGTAGTAGCTATACTTCTGCTGCGTATTGGTTACGGGGGAGTCGTAAATAAGCGCGGTTTGCTCGCCAAAACCGGCAATAACGTGTTGGTCGAGCGCTAAAAAACTGGTGTTTAGTTGGCCATCATCAAACCAATGGTAAAGGCCGTCAGTGTCTTGTGTGTAGGCGTGTTCAGGCTTTTTATACCAAGGTAGGCGCTTTGCTTGTTCAAGCCAAAATTGTGCTGGGTTTTGTTTAAAGCTTTCGTATTGTTGTTTATATGGGCCTAACATAGTGGGCTCCTAATACTAAATGTGTGTGAGAGACCTTACAAAAGGTAGGCTTTTTTTTAACCGATAGGTATTCGACTATGGTCGGCTAAAAGTTAATCAACGCTTTGGGTTTTAAAATACAAAATTGACAATACAAAGCGTGTGGCTCAGCATGGCGCGCAATTAAAATAAGAGAAAATACAATATGAGTAACGTAGTAAGAGTAGGGGTTGCGGTTATTATAATGCGCCAAAACACTATTTTATTAGGTGAGCGAATAGGGTCGCATGGTGCAAATACATGGGCAACGCCTGGTGGACATTTAGAATTTGGTGAAAGTGTTGAGCAGTGCGCAATACGCGAGGTATTTGAGGAAACAGGGCTAAATGTGAGTAAAATTACCAAGCTTGATTTTACTAACGATATTTTTAGTGCTGAGAATAAACACTACATTACTTTATATGTAAAAGCCGATTACGAGGGCGGCGAGCCTGTGCTAAACGAGCCAAATAAATGTATGCAGTGGCGCTGGTGCGACATTAATAATTTACCATCGCCACTGTTTACATCACTTAAAAACTACTTAACTACAACAACGCTTACGGCTTAGTTGATGGGCTTAATACTAATTTTTTAAAGCTCACTTGGGCGTAATCACCATTTTGTTTGTCGGTAGCCCAATCGCCAGTGCCTAAACAACCTGGGTACCAAATGCCTTTAGCGCTTTTGGTGCTACATTGGTTATATGCACCCGCTTTAAAGTAATGCCAATCGGCAGCATAGCCATTAGGGTGATCTTTTTCATCTACCTTGCCATAGGCATCTACGTTATTGCCTAAGTTAATTGCGTAGTTAACGTCTTTTTTGCCTTGGGCGCTAAAGGTTAAGTACATCATGTTTTTATGCACGTTTACTGTGTAACTAAAGTCTTCGCCAAGCGCTATGCCTGTCGCACCGGGATCGTCCGAGTTTTCCCAGGTATTACCCCACACAGGGTATGTAATGTCGGTTCGGTTAGGATCTTTTTTTGGTAAGTTACGTTCGTAATTCCAAAAAACAGATCCGGTTTTATGGCCAGGCCATTTTTTATAATAAATTTTAAGTGGTTCGTTACCCCAGCCAAAACCCAGTTTTGTATCTATTAGGGCTTGATCTTTACCTGCGTGAATTTGCCCTACCACCACAGAATAAGCGGCTTTTTTATTAGGATCGTTAGCGCGAAGCGCAACATGATCCACCTTTAGCGTGGCTTCCATTTTTCCGCCTACCGAGCCAAAGCGCTCCGATAGCGGGTGTACAGCTAGGGCAAAGTTATTCTTTGAATTTTTAGTTTTTATTTTGGTATTGGTGCCGCGGATCATTTGCCTTAGTTCACTGCGGGTATTGGTTGAATTGGCACTGGTAAGCGCTTTGTTTGGCGAGGTAAATACCATATAACCTTGATCATCAAGGTAGAAAAAATCAGGGTGCGCGTAGGTTTGGATCTCTTCTACGTCTATGGTATCTATTTTTCCATCGTTATTGAGATCTACAGGTACGTTGATTTTCCATTGCGATAAATCAAATTTTGACGCAGGTACTGCGGCATTACTATCAACAGGTGTACTTGTGCTGGCACAGCCCATAAATAGCAAAGGGGTAACAGCAGCCAGTGCTGTGAGTTTAAAAGTAGATGTTAGATTTTTCATTGTTGTCTCTGTGTGATGATATTAAAAATGAGCGATATTAACTTCGCTTAACTTTAATCTAACATACCAATTTAAAATATCAACATTACCAATTTTTTGTTTGTGTAGTTTTTATAGTGCCTTTTTGGTTATACCAAAGTGGTTTTTTGTTGCTGTTGTTTTTTACGTTTTTTATTTAGGTGTTTGCGCTGCGCTTTTTTTACATGCTTAACTATCCACTTTGTCATAAGAGGCATAAGTTCTGGCGCAAAGTTATGGCCCATCCCAGGGACTACTCTTAGCTTGGCTTTTTTTATAAGGCTTGCCGTTTTTTTGCCTGCTCTTACGGGTATTACCACATCGTCGCTGCCGTGAATTACTAAAGTAGGCGTTTTAATTTTACGAATTAAATGTTGCCTATCTTTACTCGCGGCCATAGCAATAAGTTGGCGTTTGTAGCCACTTGGATTATGCGAGCGCTCTACAATTTGCGTTGCATGATGGCGAAGTGCGTCTTCTGATTGAGGATAAGCGGGGCTGCCAATAAGTTGGTTAAGTTTAATGTTGTAGTTTATCGCCTCATCACGGCTGGATGTTTTTGGCTTTAATTTGGCAAGCTTTATAAATACGCCAATGCTTTTGGCACTCAGCCTTGGCAGGCTAGAGCTTGACATAATAGTGGTTAAACTTAGCACCTTTTTTTTATGTTGAGCTGCAATTAGCTGAGCAATCATACCGCCCATAGAAGCACCTACAAAGTGTGCTTTTTTTATTTTAAGGGCCGCCATAAGCGCCAATACATCGTTTGCCATATCATCAAGTAAATAGGGCGTTTGCGTGCGTATGGGCAGGCGTTTACTTAACCACGATTTAAATAAACTCGGGCTAGGGTGATGCTCTAAATGGGTAGATAGGCCAGTATCGCGGTTATCAAAGCGTATAACCCTAAAGCCTTTTTTTACTAAGGTGTAGTAAAGCGAGTCCGGCCACACGGTCATTTGTGCGCCTAAACCCATAATAAGTATGATTGCGGGGGCTTTTTTATCGCCTTCGTCTTGGTAACTGAGTTTTATACCCTGAGGTGTTTTAATTGTTCGCATAGCCAACTAGCAGTGTTTGCGTTGCTAAAATTATAGACCCTGTTTATTACAACTTGTTGGCAGTAGCCGGAAGCGGTAGCTGCCATTTGGTTAAAATAGCCTGATATTCGCCGTTTTCTTTTAGCGTGTTAAGTGCATGGCTAATAGCGCTTGCGGTGTGTTTATCTAGGGTTTTGTTGGCACTAAAATATAATTTTGAAGGGTAGTCGGTTAAATGAATTCGTTTCGTTATTAAATTGGGATTTAGGCCAGAGTGCTTTAGCTCGTTATTTAACGTAAGTGTGTTGGTTAGTACAAAGTCGATGCGTTTTTTATAAAGCATTTGCCACAGTTGCTGATAGTAGCTTACAAGAACTAGGTTTTTGTCTTCGGTAAAACCGGCGTTTTTCAAATAGGTGGCACTTGAATAGCCACGTATTGTGGCCACTTGGTAAAATTTTGCGTGATTAAGGTGGGTAACTTCATCAGTACGGTTTTTTAAGCTAACTAAATAAGCATCGGCAAAGTATGACTCACCTAGCCAGGTGTATTGCCTTGCTCTAATGGGGGTTTTTAAAAGAGACAACGCAATTGCATTTGGGTTGTTTTCAAGCATTGTAAAAATACGCGCCATAGGAATTATTTCAAACTTGGCGGATAGCTTTGTGTGTTTAATGGTGGCTTTGGCTAAATCGACTAATGCGCCGTCGGGTTCGTTATTTTCATTTATAAAATGATAAGGCGGGAGATCTTCTGCTACAAAGATAATGGTTTGTGCGTTGCACATGGCGCTATAAAGCATAAACACACAAATACTTAATACTACACGCACAAATAAAACCCACATTTTTAATTATTATGCGCTCTAGTTTAAAGAGTGTTGATTAAAAGGTATACCATAAATGTTTATTTAATGTGAATAACACTGCGGTTCATTTACGTTTTAAAAATTGTGTGGGTGTGCAATGGTGCCATCGTAAAAAAGCACGATTAAACGAGCTCTGATCTTTAAAGCCTAACAGGTTAGCTAGTTCGCTAAGTGGGAGCGTGCCAATTAACGTGTGGGAGCGGCTTTTTCTTTCTTGTTCAAGCAATTGCGCAAAGGTTACATGTTGTTTTTTTAAATGTCGCTGTAGTGTGCGCGGTGTTACGTTCAGTGCGCTTGCAACTGCAATAAGCTGGCAATTTTGTAATGTTGTTTTTGCAATAAGTAGCTGTTTAACTTTTTCTGTTAGGCACAGCTGACTTTTAAAACGCGATAGCTGCTGTTGTGAAAGCTGCTTAAATGTAGCATTTACAATGGCGTTATCGGTTTTAAAGGCAAGGTTTAAATAACTGCTCGGAAAGTTTATTTGGTTATGCGCTGCGCCGCTTATAACGGGGCATTTAAACCACGCCTCTAACAGTTGTGTGTGCCTTTTAGGCCAATTATGTATAAAGCTGATACTGCTTGGGCAAAGCGATGCGTTTATTAATTGGCGAATAACGCTTACCCACGCAGTCATGTTTCGTAATACTACTTGTTCATTACAATGAGGATGAGCATGCCAGCGAACCGTAGCGGTGTCTGCAGTTTGCAAAAACTGCGCTTTACCAATATCTGCCACTAAGCTGTCGTAATTTAACAGTGCCTTAATAGCGCTACTTAGGGTATCGCTCGATTCTATTAAATAGCCCAATATACCGTAATCTGCGGGGCGAATGTGCATACCTAAAGTAAAACCAAACAGCGCATCGTTTAGCACTTTTTGGCCGTACACAAGCAGCGCATTGTAACTTTGTAAACTAATACGGGGTGCTAATTGCTGACTATGCTGGCGACTAAATTCAGTAAACCCGATTGCCTTAAGAGCCGTATTAGAATCAATCCCTTGGGTTTGCAAGTAATCTAAAATGCTCGAAAAGTAATGATCAGCCAGTGTATGCATTTGTCGTCTAAAGCTAAAAAATGGTCGTGTATGAGCAAGCTTGCCATGTTCAATTTTTATATGCTAGTTACATGAGTAATTATCTTCGCTGTAAACAATGATCTTTATATCAATAAAACAAACGCTTAATGCAGATCCTTTGCAAATAATAACCACCTTGTTGGATCATCAGCAGTTAGATCGCTTTTTTAATGCCAAGTTTGAGCTAATAAAAACAGCAAATAGCGGTGAGCTAAAAGGCGGTAAAGGCGCTATTAGGCAAGTGAAAATGGCAAATGCTACGTTTAATGAGCGTATAATAATGGCTAACCCCAGCCACATTTGCTACCAAATAGTAGGCAATAAGCCTGTGGCACACCATCAAGGTGATATTTATTTAGTTGCTAATAAAGGCGCTAAAAGTATCACTACTGAGCTTAATTATTGTATACGCTGCAAAGCGCCGTGGTGGCTGCCAAATGCTTTGCTAAAACACCTAATTAGTAAAGATATAACCCAGGCATTAAATAAACTGCAGCATTACTTTATGGTGGGCAAAGTATGAACTCAGAAATTATTTTACTTGCCCTAAGCCCTGTGTTTTTAGTGTTTGTATGCTTTGAATTTGTAAAATTTAAGCGCTATTACAATATAAAAGACAGCCTAGCAAACACCGTTTTAGCCTTGTTGCACCAAGGCGCAGATGCAATAGCACTGCTGCTACTTATGCCATTTCTTTACATGCTTTACGAGTACCGCTTATTTGATATAAAGCTAAGTGTATTAAGCGTTGCTTTTGCATTTTTACTGCAAGATTTTTTGTACTATTGGTTTCATCGTGCGTCGCATCATATTCATTGGTTGTGGGCTGCGCATGTGGTTCACCATAGCTCCACTAAAATGAATTTTACCACTGCGTTTAGGCAAAGCATAATGTACCCAGTAGCCGGCATGTGGGTATTTTGGCTACCTATGATACTGCTCGGGTTTGACCCTTTAACCGTATTTAGCGTAGTGGCACTTAATTTGGCGTATCAATTTTTTGTGCACACGCAAATAGTGGCTAAATTAGGCTGGTTTGAAAGCGTATTTAATACGCCATCGCACCACAGGGTTCATCATGCAATTAATAAACGCTACCTTGATAAAAATTTTGCAGGTGTACTTATTATTTGGGATAAGTTATTTGGCACCTTTGTAGAAGAAGACAAAAATCAGCCCTGTAAATACGGCATAGTAGGGCAGCTAAATAGTAATAACCCACTAATAATAACGTTTCATCAGTGGGCTCATTTATTAAAAAGTACCTATACGGCGAAAGGATTAAAAGCTAAATGCAAAGTGCTATTTGGCTACCCAACCAGTAGCGTTAAAGTTAAATAACAGACTTAAAAGTAAAACTGCACTGCAAAACTAGCCGCAGTATTATAGCTGTGCCATTTTTCGTGCTTTATTTGGCTGCGAAGCGCTATATTACGCGACAGCGCGTAGCTCCAGGTTAGGGTAGCTTCGCTGTGGTTATTAGCATTATTATCGCTTAGCCAAAACATATTACCTGTTAGGGCTAGTTTGTGATTGTTATTTACTTGCCAAATAACGCCCGCCTCACTGCCTAATCCAACGCTGAGCTGGTTAGTAATATCTCCAGTATTTAGCTCAAACTGTCCCAAAATGTAGCCATGCACACTGTTTGGATTGCCATAAGATTTACCGTATCCACCCTTAGTAAAAAAACGGCCAGAGCGTTTGTTTGGGCTTGGTTGCCTATCAAAGCCCATTTTTATATTCCACGACCAGCTATCAAATACACGGTTATCGGGGGCAAGCGACATAGCATCAAGTAAGTAAAAGTGCTCAATCTGGCTATTCCCGCTATCTGATAGGTTGGCTGATAAGTCAAAAAAGCTAATTTGTGCACCGGGTATAAAGCCTGCGGGTCTGTCTAGTAAATCATGATAAGCAAGGCGATAAGCTACATTGGTGGTGTTTTGCTGGTTATTATTTTGCACTCTTTTAGCCGTTAGCCTTGAAGAGCCATGGCCTTGCTCTGGTGATGCTTTAGGCTTTGTCGGCTTAGACAAAGGTGAAGGAACCGCATACTTACTGCGCATTAAAAGTAACTTAGTAAGACGAGGGGCTATTTCCTCACGGTTAAGTGCTTTTTCGTAAAATTCAAAATTTAACCATTCGTACGCCATTTCTAATATGGCAACAAGTTCTTGCTGCGAGTAATTACGTGTATTTAATGGCTTGCCTTGCATAAGGGCTCTGGCATCACTTAGTTGTTGGTCACTTAATTGTGTTGAATAGTGGAATAACTTAGTGCCAAAGGCGGGACGATAATTTGGCGTTTGCAGTAAATTGTTATCCCTTAACACGGCAACAGTGTCTGAAGGAATAGCCTGCATATTAAATTGTGAGGTTAAGTTAAGCTCCTCATTTGCTAATTGCAGTAACGCGAGTAACTGATAGGAGCAATTTTCGTCTATAAAAAAGTAATCAAAAGTGGCGTTTTGTAGCTCCCACAAATGCAGTAACACCAGCTCAACTTGTTGCTCGGTTAAGTTGAGTTTGTATTCCCAAATATCGCGTGATTCTAAATCATTATATTCGCGTACTTTTTTATAATACGGCATAAGCGAAAACTTACCCGGATAGCTACCAATAAGGCCTTTTAATGCGTACATAGCAGCGTTATCTGAGCCATCAGGTTCTGCCGCAAAGTTTACAGCAAAGGCAATTAGCTCTTTACTACGGGTTTGATCTTTAGCGTCGATGCGCAGCAAAGTGTGCCCAAACATAGAAGAAGGGCTGTTCATAAATGCTGTAGGGAATACAAGCGTAACCCCTTTAGGATTAATGACTTGTTGCCAGGCCTTAAGCTCAGCGCAATCAAGAGCAGGCCAATTGTTTTTAATTTTTGATTTTAGCCATGTGTAGCGAGCTGGAAATTGGCAGCTGTATTTTAGTTGACTGCTTTTATTGGCATTAAATGCGTTAATGGTGGCATTTAGCTCATCTACTGGGCTGGTTTTACCTGTAGGCGATAAAAAAAACTCGGCGCTATCTACTTCGCTTTTAAAGCTACCTAATGTGGTATTGCTGTAGTGGCCCAGTTTAAGCCAATAAGGGTGTGTGGCTAAGGTACTTTTTTCAATACTTTTAGCATGTGAATGCGTACTAAAAAGTATGGCTAGCAAGGTAAATAATATTTTTTTCATAATCACTAAATCATAAAAAAGCCGCTAGAGGATACTCTAGCGGCTTTATTTATACATATAAAACCGGCTAATTTAGCTGATTAAGAAAGAGTATAAGAAGCTAGTTGTGCATCGCTTGCTACAACAGCGTTTAGGTTTTCTAACACTGTTTGTGAAGTTACGTTCTCAGAAGTAAATACTGAAGAAAACTGTGCTTGAGCAAGCTTGTTGAATGCTGCTTTATCTTGTTCTGAAACGCCCCAAACCTCAGCAAGTGTTGCTAAAGTTTCGCCTTCACCTTGAGACATATCACGAGCAAGTTGCTCCATATTGCCATCGATGAATAATGCGATTTTTTCAGAAGAAGTAACTGTACCAGTACCGTCACAACCTAAAGTACCAAATGTGATACCGAAAGTTTGGTTACCAGAAGTGCCATTAGTTGTAGCGCCTAAAATTTTAACGCCTTTACCTTGCTGACCAGCAAATAACATAGAGCCTAGGCCACAACCAATATCTTGGTCAGCCATTGCGTTAGAGAAAGGAAGTAAAGAAAGTGCTGCTACTGCGATTATTTTTTTCATATTCATAAATCCATATACGATTAGTCTTTATTTAGGGTAAATAAAGATCGCGGAGGATTCTAACAGAGTTGTAGAAAAAAGGAACATAACTAGCTATGAATTTTTTCATGTTGCGTTTACTTTAAGCAATAAAATAAACAAGTTACTTACTGGTTTTAGCTTGCTTTTAAGAGCTTGGCTTTTTACTTCTTGGCGCTCCGAGTAAAATAAACATGTGGCAAATACAAATAGATAAAAACGCACTCACACCTAAGGCACCACCATAACCATCAAGCTTTGGTACTAGGTATTCAAATAAAAACGAAAATAAAATAGATGAGCTGGCCACGGTATAAATACCAAATCGGTGTGGGGCGCTCATGCCTATAAATGTGCCGCCAAAAAACACGACTGAGTATAAGTCGGGGGTTAGGTTTAAAGCACTTAATAGTAAATAAGCAATGATAGAAAGCGAGGCCGATGCACGTATGCCGTCAAAACGATTATGTTTGGCTAAGTAAAACGTTAAAAACGCACCTAATAAGGCTATAAATGGGTATTCTAAATTCATAAAACCATTCCTTTGGCCAACATAAATAAAGCCACGCTTGCAAAGGCAACACTACCTAGCTTACCGCCAAATCCGGTAAACATATTTATGGTAAGTACATATAAACTGGCTCCAATAACAGAAATTATGGCTATTTCCCAATAACTTGTAATTAAGTGTGTAGAGCACATACCGGCAAAACTACCTGCGTAAATAGCCGCATAGGGATGGTTTTTAAACCGAGCAGGAAAAGGAATAAACGAGCCAATTAGCCCTGTAAGCGCCGCCGAAATAACTAAAGGCAATGCAAAAGTTGTGTGCATGGCAAAGCAGGCTACAAAGCCTAAAAAGAAGGTTATAAATTTTAAAAATAAGAATTTAATCATAGCAGCGCATTTTAAACTAATCCTTTTACGCTTTCTAACTATCTCTAATAAATAAAATGTGGGTGTTAGCGTTAAATGTTATTAAGGCTACTTTTTAATCTGGGTTGGTATTAACTATGCTTATTTGTGGCTGTTAATGTTTCATAAATTATATTTTATGTATAATAGAGGTTATTAATATAAAAATTTAAAAGATTAAAGGTAATTTATGTCTAACTGTTTGCACTTGGCTATACCCGCTGGCGATTTAAAAGTAGCGAAAACGTTTTACTGTGATGTGCTTGGCTGTAAAACAGGGAACAGCGAAGAAGGGCGCTGGGTAGACATAGACTTTTGGGGTAATGAGCTCACATTACATCAAAGCGAAGAGCGCTTACCCACTGTTCGCCACGATGTAGATATGGGCGCAGTGGCGGTACCGCATTTTGGTATTCACTTATCTGAAGATGAATTTAACGGTTTAAAAAAACGTATAGAAGATGCGGGGCTTGAATACCTAGATAAACCGTATCGCCGCTTTGTTGGTGATGAGTTTGAACAAGAAACCTTTTTTATTGAAGATCCAAACGGCAACGTGCTTGAAATGAAAACCATGGTAAACCCTGAGGTTTTATTTAAAAAAGCGTAAGCAATATTTATTAAAGAATAGGCCACTTTTGTAGAGGCCTTTTTTGTACCTATAGATGAAAATAATTACACCGTATGAGTGATATTTATTCACTCTACAGTACGGAATTTTAAACGTAGACTAACGCGCAACTCTCATTCTTTATAGTTATTTATGTTGCTGTTAAAACTCACCATTGCGCCATTACTTTTATTATTTATTCACTTTGCTCAAAAACGCTTTGGCAGTTTTGTGAGCGGTATTATTCCGGGCTTGCCTATTACATCGGGCCCTATTTCGTATTTTATTGCGCTTGAGCAAAGTAAGTTATTTGCGAGTAACTCGGCTGTGGCGTCGCTGTATGGCATGAGTGGTATAGGCTTATTTTGTTTTTGTTATGCTGCCATGCTTGCAAAATATGGGGTAGTTAAAGCGCTGTTTGCTGCATTAACACTATGGTGCGCTTTTAGTGCATTTACCTTGTTATTGCCGGTGAATATTGCCTTTGCATCGGTGCTCTCGCTTAGCACTTTATTGGTGCTTGCGCTGGCATCGAGTAAGTTAAAATTTGCGCCCGATGCCAAACCTTTTACCGCTGCGTGGGAGCTGCCGCTAAAAATGTTACTGGTCAGCTGCTTTATTATGTTAGTTACGTTTATATCGGCAAAAATAGGGGCAATGTGGAGCGGGTTACTTTCTACTTTTCCGGTAATTTTGGCGGTTATGGGCAGTATTGCGCATGCAAGTGATAAAAAATACTCGGCGTATAAGGTGCTTAACGGCGGCATTATTGGCTCGTTAGGGGGGTGTGTGTTTTTTGCTGTGATTGCACTCGCGCTTAAGTTTGAATTTGTGATTTGGCAGGTATATGCAGCGGCTGCAGTGTGCTCAACTTTATTTACCATTATTATGAGCCACTATGTAAACCGTAAACAATTTGCCAAGCCGGCTACGGTTTAATAGCAATAAGCAGTATTGCCTAAATTTAGCCATCTACTAACGTGAGCGGTTTAACCTTTCGTTGTATTTTTTCGTGGTACATGGCGGTGTCGCCCGCTTTTAAAATTTCATCAATAGAGTGGGGCGGTTCACTAAATACGGTAGTACCCATACTTGCTTTAATGGCTATAGGGTCGTTGTTGTGATTTATTGTGAGCCTATTTAAGGCGGTTTTTAAATGATGAGTTTTAGGATTTACCTGCGCATTAGTATAAAAATGTGCAAGCACTACAAATTCATCACCGCCTAAGCGCCCTACAGCATCGCTGCTGCGAACACTGCTTTTTAAGCAACGGGCAACGTTGCATAAAGCGTCATCGCCTACAGCATGCCCATAGCTGTCGTTTATTTGTTTAAAGTCGTCTAAATCTATATACATCAAACATAATACGCCGCCTTTTTTGGCGTGCATATTGATAAGCGCGGATGATTTTTTAGCCCAGCCCCTGCGGTTTAAAATACCACAAAGGGGGTCGTAGTCTGCTTCGGTTTCGGCGCGCTTTTGTGCAATTCTCATTCGGCTTATACGCCTTGAAACCGCAACAGCTAACAAAAATGATTCAACCGCAAACGCTAACACAAACCCATAACGCTGCATAAACGGGCTTTGGTTAATAAGCAGCACCCTAAAAATCATACTTACTAATACAAAGCTAAGCGCTACAAATACGAGTGTTGCCTCGCGTACACCTTTGAGGGCTTGCATGGCTGCTAAAGTAAAAATAACAGCCACAATAAACAGCGAAGAATAAGCCATAATATGCCCTGCTATTGTCCAAAATAACAGGTCGGTAACGAGCATTTTAAGTACCGCGCATAGCATTACAGTACAGGCCAATGTTTTGAGCAGCTTAGTTAATTTAGGCCAGCGTTTATTAGTCTCTAGCAACGCAAGCATAAACCACGTGGCACTTAGTACGGTTAAGCCAATGCTAAGTAGGTATAAGTTAAAAATAACGCCAGAGACATGCTGCGTTACAAATAAATACAGTTGCCCTTCTTGGAGTAAAATAAAGCTGCCAATACAAAAAATGTAAATGCTGTAGAGCTTAAATACACTTTCGTTAAGTCTATGCCCCATTATTAATACATAAAAAATAAGCGTAATGCACAACCCATAAAATGAGCCCATAATCAGCGAATGTTGCTGCGCTTTTTTTAAATAAATGTGAGTTGGCTGCCATTTAAACCGCGGTGTGTAATTAAGCTTTGATTCTAATGTTATTGTGGCTGTAAAAGCCCCCGAGTCCATTAAGTAGGCTACTTGCCCTGCTTTTAAGGGCGCTTTTATAGTGTTGTTTTGCTGCCAAGTAAAGCTATCTAACCCCGGGCGTAAAAAGCTTAGTACGCCACCGTTTTTAACAGAGCAACTTATTTGGTATTGATTAACACCGCGTTGAGCTGTGAGTTCAGAAGGAGTATTTACCTTTAGCACAGAGGCAGGCGTGGGTGAGTTTAAGTGCTTTATTTTACATGTATCGGCAGCATGAGAATCAAAAGTAATAAATAACGCGAGCAAAGTAATGAAAACAAAAAAGAGCGCCCCCTTATTTTTAGGTGGGAAAAACGTCAATCTATTACCTTTATAGCTCATAAGCGGATCCAATTTTTACTACTTTTTTTATACTAGCAGAGACGGACTATTTAGCTATTAGTTTACTGTTTAATAACGCTTAAAAGTGCGCTATTAAACTAGCTCCTGAGGTGTTTATGCCCGCTAAGTACAAAATAGGCGCAGCTTAACTAAGCAATTAAAAACACCATGTTGATAATTTGGCAATAATATTCGTATTAATTGTTTTAAATGATGATAGTAAACTGTACTCATTGGTTACTAGCCTTATTAACAATAAAACAGGATCACACTATGAAATACTTACACTCATTATTAAGCTCTAACGCAGGCATGGCAGCACTTATTTTACGTGTACCCGTTGGTTTAATTTTAGCAGCGCACGGCGCACAAAAATTATTTGCTTGGTTTGGCGGCTACGGCCTTGAAGGCACAGGGCAGTGGATGGCAAGCATTGGCCTTGAGCCAGGCTATTGGCTTGCAATGATGGCAGGCAGCGCTGAATTTTTTGGCGGCATTGCTTTAGCCATTGGTTTATTAACGCGCCCAGCGGCTGTAGTTACGGCGTTTACTATGCTGATTGCGATATTTAGCGTGCACATTAGTCATGGTTTATTTGTAGCAAACAACGGCTATGAGTTCGCACTTACTTTGTTAGTTGCCACGGCTGCACTGGCTATACAAGGTGCAGGTAGCTTATCGGTTGATAACGTAATTGCTAAAAAGTTAGCGAATAAATCGCTGCCTCAGTAGTAGTAAATAACAATTCAGTATTAAAAAATAGCGGCTAAATTAGCCGCTATTTTTGTATGGGTTAAGCGCTGTTTTATTTAGCACTAAATTTTAAAGAGTAGTTGTATTGCTTTTGCTCTAGTAAATACTCTTTATGGGTACTTGGGCTCCACGAGTCATCGCCGCCAACACCCATATGTTGATGGTCAATATGTACATGTAAGCAATCATCAGCTACTAGCTCATTGGTGTGCTTTGCTTGCGTTAACATGCTTTGTGAGTAATCGCTGGCGGCAAATAAAAACGTACCAGTCACGGTTAAATTACTAATGCTTAGTAATTGGCAATCACTACGTACGCCATTATCGGTTGGGAATATATACGGAGTATGTAGCTCATTATATTGTGCGCTGTAATACCCTAAGCGCGCAGCCGCTTTGCGATCTGGATAGTTTTCAAATGGGCCTAAACCAAGCCAATTTACTTGTGTATCGCTTGGTTTATTAAGCGTTGTGCTTAACCCTATGCGTGGCATGGGTGGGAGAGTATCGTTTAGTTGTACATCAACATTTAAGTTAATTTCACCTGTATTATTAAGTGTATAAAGCCATGTTGTTTTTGCTTGTACTGCGCCATTAAATTCATAACTAAATACACAGGTAATACGTATATCTACGGTTGATTGCACTACTTCAAACGAGCGACATGTACGCTGCCACTGCCCAATACCCGCTCTTAACCAGCGTGCTTCCCATGCGTTAGGGTCTAGGTTGTCTACTTCGCTTACGCCTATGTCGTTATCAAGCGGGGCGCGGTAAAAATTATCAACCAATGGGCTTTTAATAACTTGGGTTTGATTGTGTAACCATTGCTCAATAAGGCCTGATTGGCTATTAAACACAAGTTTAAAGGTATCGCCTTCAATATTTAGCTGTGTGTTGGTTTCGCTAATATTTAGTGCGCCGTGCGTTGAGGCGTTTGCTAAAGCAGGCGAAAATGTATCAGCGCTTAAACTTTGGCTATTTATAAGCTTAAATTGCTCGGTGTTTAATACATGTTCGGCACTTGCAAAGCTTGAGTCGTTAATCAGTGCAACATCTAAATTAAGGTGATATTGCGCACCTGCTTTAAACACCGTTTTTGTATTAATAGTTAGCGTTTGCGTACTTTGCGGAGCAATATTAATAACTTGCTCGCCTTGTTCTACACATTGGCCATTTTCTATTAACTGCCAAATAAGTTTTTCGTTATCGGTTGCTCTAAATACATAATCACTAAATATATCAACGGTGTATTGGTTTTGAGTTTGCTCTCGCAGCGTAAATTGTAAATGTTGTTGGCTGTATTTAGCTTCAAACAGGCTTGGGTGCGGTGTACGGTCTGGAAATAATAAGCCGTTTATACAAAATTGGCGGTCGTTTAGCTCATCACCAAAGTCGCCACCGTAAGCCCAGTAATGCTTGCTGTTTTTATCTGTTTTAGATAAACCTTGGTCTACCCAATCCCAAATAAAGCCGCCTTGCAAACGCGGATATTCTCTAAATGCTTGCCAGTAATCGTCAAAGCTACCTAGGCTGTTACCCATTGCATGGGCGTACTCGCATAAAATAAGTGGACGCGTTTCACCCGGTAGGCTTAACCATTTTTTAATAGAGTATTTAGGTACGGCGTCGTCGGCAACATGGGTATCTACACGGGCGTACATAGGGCAAATAATATCGGTTGCTGTGGTATTTGCGCCGCCACCTTCGTATTGCACGGGGCGCGATGGGTCAAAGCTTTTAGACCAGCCGTACATCGCATCGTGGTTGGCACCGTGCCCGCACTCATTTCCCAATGACCAAATAATAATAGAGGGATGGTTTTTATCGCGCTCAACCATTTGCGTATAGCGCGACATAAATGCGCCAGCCCACTGCGGATCGCTGGCAAGCCTACCCATAGGAAACATACCGTGAGTTTCTATATTGGCTTCGTCTACTACGTATAAACCTAGCTCGTCACACAGCTCGTAAAAACGAGGGTGGTTAGGGTAGTGAGCGGTACGTACAGCATTAAAGTTATTTTGCTTCATCAGCTTAATATCTTCAATCATGTCGGCGGTACTCACTGTGTGGCCGTTTTCTGGGTGATGCTCGTGGCGATTTACACCGCGAATAAGCAGCGGCTTGCCGTTTAAGCAAAGCTGCCCGTTAAGCATTTCTACTTTTCTAAAGCCAATGTTATAGGCTTCTACGTCTACTGTATTGCCTTGCTCATCTAACAGGCTTACAACACAGCGGTATAAGGTCGGGGTTTCGGCGGTCCATTTTTTAGGGTTTTGTATATCAATTGTTTGAAATACGACATCGCACCAGCCGCCTTTTTCATCAACGCGTTTATTGTTAGTGCTTTGTATTTGTGGCTCACACAGTACCTGTTCACCATCAAAAACCTGTACTGCGACTTGGTAGTTATTTGGTGCATCTATTGCGGTTTTTATATGCAAAGTGGCATCGCGGTAGCAGGCGTCTAAATCTGGGGTTATAAATACATCGCGTATTTGGTGCTGCGGTTTAGTAAGTAAATTAACATCGCGAAATATGCCACTTAGCCACCACATGTCCTGATCTTCTAAGTAACTGCCATCGCTCCAGCGAATAACCATAACCGCAATGCGATTGCTGCCAGCCACTAACAGCTCGCTTAAATCAAATTCGCTGGGTAAGCGGCTATCTTGCGAGTAGCCCACCCATTGCCCGTTACACCAAAGGTGAAACGCCGAGTTTACGCCTTCAAAAATAATATGATTACGCTGCGCTAATTGCTCCGCCGTAATAGTAAACTCTGTGCGGTAGCAACCTGTTGGGTTATCGCTTGGTACAAATGGCGGGTTTACTGCAAAGGGGTATTTAACATTACAATAAATAGGTTTATCAAAGCCGTGTAGTTGCCAGTTAGAAGGCACTGGAATACTTTGCCAGTCGCTGGCGAGTGCATCACTTAGCAATGACTCATCAACCGCTTCGGGCTTATCAAATAATTTAAAATCCCACTGGCCGTTTAAACTTTGTTTTTGTGATTGTGTGTTGCTACGGGCATGGTCAACGCTTTTAAAACCATTAAGTGGGCTGTGCGCTTTTACTTGATTAACTTGCACCGAAATAGGGTTTTCCCAATCGCGGCGGTTAATTATGTGCTGTAGTGAGTTCATTCGTGTCCTATTGCATGTGTGGCAATTATAGTGGCTTAAATATAGCTAAAATAATGCGTTGCAGTTATGCTTAAAGCTCTCTTTTATTTGTCCAAAACTATCATTTTTAATTATGCGCAACACCATTGTAGATGTACTCAATATTGGCCCAGAGTGTACAGAGCGGTTTATTGATTTAAACACGCTTTCGCAAATGCCAAGCCTTGAAATAGAGCTGGCAGGTTGCTCAAATTTATTGGGCGATTATTGTGTTGCACGTACCAACCCGCTTGAACACACTCTTTTTTATACTTTGGGTGGTCAGGGCACGCTAAAAACCATTAATAACCAATATGTACTTGCCGAAAATAGCTTAGCTATATTGCCAGCACGGCAAAGTTTTGAGGTAGAAATAGCGAGCGAAAAATGGGATGTGATTTGGCTAAACCTTGCAAATACCAAGCGCTGGCAACATTTAAATTTAGCGCAGGCTAAAGTATTAACTAATCAGCAGTTAGCGCCATTACATTTAGCTATGGAGCTTTTATACAGCGAGGCAAACGCTACTTTGCGCGAAGGCGTAATGCCTATTTTAAGCCACTACTTAAATACTACGCTTCAAAGCGAGCCGCAAATAGGCGGGCAAAATAGATTAACCAGCTTGTTTTTAGAAGTAGAAGAGCGCCTGCAGTTTGATTGGACAATAGAGGCTATGTGCGAACAAGTACATTACTCAGCACCGCATTTACATAGGTTATGCCAAGCGCAATTTGGTAAAAGCCCAATGCAGCAGCTTATTTACTTACGTATTAAACGGGCTAAAAACTTGCTACTAAATACCCGCTGGCCGGTTGCCCATATTGCCGCATACGTGGGGTACCCTAATATATTTAATTTTTCAAAACGGTTTAAAAAATCAGTGGGCGTGTCACCCACTGAGTTTAGAAAAAAGTTGTTTTAAACATTTTAATTATATTGAAACAGATTATCCCAGCGCTCATCCAAAATAGTTTTTGCATGATCTAAATTTATTGCACTATACAAATTGTTAGTGCAGGTTACTAAACGCATCCGAGTGAGCTTTTCAAGCGCGTCGCTAATTTCAAAATCGAGCTCGCACTTATACTTTGTTTTAAACCACGCCTCTATTTGCTCATCAAGCGCCTGTGCGCTTAAGCCACTTTCTGATTTTAATAAAAATGTATAGGCAAGCAGGGCTTCTTTTATGTCTTCTTCTTCGGCGGCGTCTATAAGGGTGTGAAAAACACCGGCGTTGTTATCTAGGTTTTTAAAGTAGAGGTTATCGCTTAGCGCTTTCATAAATTTAATTTTACGGTTTTTAAATTTACTCCATTCTTTAAAAATAAAGCTGCCAAAAACCCCCATTCCAATAGCAAAGGTAATAAAGTGTTGTTGGGTCATTTCTACGGCTTCACTTCTAAAGCCACCCCAAAAAGCAAATAAAGCAAATAACAATAAAATAGATGCGCCAAGCTTAGTGATTAATACCACAGCACCGCCTACTAAAGCCGATGAGCCAATAATCACTTTATCAATAGGGCGCATACGTACTTCGCTATTCGGAAATAGCATTTCAAGGTCGGCTTTTGGTACATTTTGAAACAGCTTAACTATGGTAGAGCTTGGCTCAAACCCTAAAGGCGTTTTATTTTTAGCCTCAAAGTAGGCTTTATCTTTAAAGCGAATAAACACTGCAACGCGGTCGTAATTGGTAAAGTGCAGGGGCTTTTTACGCAAGCCCCAAAAGCTGGTTATGGTTTCAGTAAGTTGTGATTCGCCACGGCGGTAAAAAACCACTTCTTCAAAGTCGTCAAACTCTACCTCAAGGCGTACTTTAAAAAGGGATTCTTCGTTGAGTGCATCTTGCAGGTCTTGATGGGTGATCACTTCAAAGTTAGCTGCATTAAGTACCTTAGCAAAATCTTTAGCAAATTCGCGTTGGCACTGCGCTTTTTGATCAGCTGATACTGGCGCTAAAGATCGCGTATCGCTATTGGGATCAAAGGGCGCGTAGTTATTTTTGAGCGACTCAAGTGTTGAATGGTAATCGTAATGGATAAGGCTTGCTAATAAATCGCAAAATTGTTTAAACGATGTTTGCTCTGAGTTGTTTGTGAGCTCAACGCTGCACATATCAACAATATCTTGTTTTCTAAAGGGAATAAAACGTGCACTTTGCATTTGCTTGACTAATTTGGAAATGAAACTACCTTTAGGGATGTTAATTTATTCCCAATAAAATTGCTAACATATAAATTTACAAATAAATAAATTTTATTGAATCCAAATCACCCCTTTATACGTTTTATACATATAGCAGTTACATTTTTCTGGTCGTTTTGTATTGCATTGCTGCTATTGTATTATAAATAAGAACTACCTTTCAAAATTAAATGTTATAAAAACCAGTAAAAAGGTACTGCTCAATGTTATTTTTTTGTATCATTGACTGGATTTTGTAACGATTAGAGCTACCTTTTGGCTAAGCCGCTATTTACTCTCATTAACTATTTAGGAAATTCACTTTGGAAAATATAAGTAAAGCTGTTGTTATTGTCGAACTACTAAGTGATGTCTGGGTTGTTATGGATAATGGAGATTGGGTCAAGGTAGACTCTATACCAGAGCAATTTGCCGACCTGCCTGTTTTAAATAGCAGCGACATTGCGCTAGAGGGGAACGAGCTGGTTTTTTCTGAAGCCAGTGAACAGCTTGTTGTACCTCAAGATATTATTTCACAGCTTGTATCGGATTTAAGCCAAAATAGTACCTTTGACGCCCGCAGCAATACCAGTAGCGTTACATCTTTATCTTCAAGTGATGCTAATGAAGCTCAAGTGGCCTATCAACTTATTGCTCGCCAAGGGCAAGAACTTGTTCCTGAATCAGGCTATGAAACAACACCTACCGAAACAACAGAAGAAGAAGCTCCTAATTTTATTGAGTTTAGACCCGACCCTATTTTTACTGTAGGTCAGCTCGGTGGCGATGGTGTGTTTATTAATAAATACGATGCTGTGGCTTTGGAATTTTCCGGTACTGTTGAAAATGTACCCGATGGCTCGTTAGTACAAATAGTTTTAAGTGATAGCGACGGCAACGAAATAATTGTTACAACCGAAGTGCAAGATGGTGTTTGGTCTGTAACAAATATTGATATTACTGCTCTAAATGATGGTGAAGTGACTGCAACGGTTTCTCTTGTAGGGGGTAACGAAGATGATGCAGCGAGTGAAACTAAAGTAAAAGATACTCAAGCAGATATTTTTATTGATTTTGAGGATGGCTTAAACACTAATCAACCAATTGATTTTGAAGGTGAAGTGCAAGATGTGCAAGATGGACAGCTGGTAACAGTGACCATTTTTGATGCGCAAGGTAACCCTATAGCAACGTATGAGGCAACAGTCACTAATGGTCAATGGAGTGTTGGCCCTGAGCCTTTTGCCGATTTACCGGATGGAAATTACACCATACAAGTTAGTACCATTGATGAAGCGGGTAATGACACGCAAACTCAAAAATCATTCTCAAAAGATACTACGGCCATTATAACAATAGACGTTAATGAAACCGAAGATGGCGTAATAAATAACTCAGAAAACGTAGTACAAGTAAGCGGAACAGTTGAAGGTATTGAAGATGGTCAAACAGTCTTAGTAACCTTAACAGACATAGATGGCAATGAAGTGAGTGTTGAGGCTGTTGTTGAAAATGGCCAGTACCAATTAGAAGTCGATATTTCTTTGTTAAGTGATGGAGAGATCACAGCAACCGCGCAAGCACAAGATTTATTGGGTAACGAAAGCACCGCGTCTCAGGTTATTTCACATGATAAAACAGCACAGCTCACCGTCGAAATAGACTCAACACAAGATGGCGTTATCAATAGCGAAGAAGAGAGTAACGTAACTGTACGAGGTGTAGTAACTGGTATTGAAGACGGCCAAACAGTGACTGTTGTATTGAGTGACGGTGTTAACCCTCCAATTACATTAACGGCAATCGTAGTTAATGGCAGTTATGAAATAGCCGGTGTTGATATTTCATCGTTAAATGATGGCACTATTAGTGCAAATGCAACTGCTCAAGATATTTCAGGAAACCCAGCAAGCGCGAGCGATGAAGCGCAATATGACAGCTCTGTTGCAACAAGCATAGTAGCACAAGATATTGATGGGGTTATTAATAGCGCCGAGCAAAATAATGTACAACTTAGTGGCTCGGTTACAGATATTGAGCCAGGCCAATTAGTTACCGTTACTTTTACGGATAGTAATAATCAGCAAGTAGTAGTAACAGCTGAAGTTGATGCTGATGGGAATTGGCAAATTAGCGGTGATATCGAATCTTTAGCTGATGGCGAAATCTCAGCGCAAATAAGTATTTTTGATGCAGCTGGAAATGAGGCCACTCAAGAGGTTACTTTTGCAAAAGACACTCAAAGCACGCTAACACTTAATATTGATAAAACTGAAGATGGCGTTATAAATGGCAGCGCTGAAAACACCGATATTTCGCTTAGCGGCATAGTAAATGGTGTTGAAGATGGCCAAGAAGTTACCATTATATTTACAGACTCTGTAGGCAATGAAGTGGTTGTTACCGCAATTGTTGAAAATGGTAATTACGCGCTTTCAGGTGTGGATATTTCTGCACTTAATGATGGCGATATTTCGGTATCAGCAAGTGTGCTTGATACGGCTGGAAATACCGCAGTTGCAGAAGATTCTTTTGAAATAGATAACAGCGCATTAATAACTGCATCAATAGATAAAACAGATGATGGAGTGATTAACGGGCAAGACGACGATCTTCGCGATAATGTTAATACAGCAGAAAATGCAGGTGTGGTTGTACGCGGTACTGTAGAAGATGTTGAAGATGGCCAAATAGTTACTGTAACGTTGAGCGACGGTATTAACCCTCCGGTAATTACTCAGGCTGTAGTTCAAAATGGTCAATATGTTACAGAGCCAATGGACGCAACAGGCTTAAATGATGGCACTATGATCGCCACAGCAGAGGTTGCTGATGCAGCCGGTAACCCTATTAGTGCCCAAGATAATGTTGAAATAGACACAACTGCAGCAATCACAACTAGCATTGATAAAACAGCTGATTCGGTTATTAATGGCAGTAACGAAAATCAAGAAATTGTAGTGCGTGGCACTGTGAGTGGCATTGAAGATGGCCAAGTTGTAACTATCACCCTAAGGGATGGTGTAAACCCAGATATAGCTGTGCAAGCAATTGTACAAAATGGTGAATATGTCACAGCTCCTATAGATGCAAGCTCTTTAAACGATGGCGATATTGTGGCAAGAGCCGACGTCTCTGATTTAGCTGGCAATGAAGCCACAGCAAGAGACACCGTTGAAATAGACAAATTAGCAGACATTACAACCAACATTGATAAAACAGCCGA
>NZ_PNCY01000052.1:0-10151 GCF_005887105.1 Pseudoalteromonas sp. S2893
TGAAGTTGTGGTGTTGGGTTGGGTTTCGTTTCACTCAACCCAACCTTGTATCTACGTAATATAACTTAACGCCGAGCAGCTTATCGCTTACAGCTAAGCACTTACAGCTGCTCTTTCGCTTTAGCTAATCCCTAAATACTTATGTACTTGCACCGATAAGCGCCAGTTTTTGGCAATACAAGTGTCGATGGCTAATTTAGTGGCTGACACTTTTTGGCTGATTGGTTGTAAGTAAACAAGCTTCGGGTTAACACCTGTTTTGGCAAATAGCGCTTCAAGCTCTTCTACGTGCTTTTGCATCGCTACTGGGTGCTTTATCTCGTTGGCGCGCTTCATGGCGCTGGTAAGTACTTCGTAGCCGCCGCGCATGTTAATTTTAGGCGATACGGTAACCCAGGTTTGCTCAGGGGCAAGTATTTCAAAGGTGCCGCTGGTTTCTATTTGTGTTGTAAAGCCGTTATCGTGCAATAGCTTACACACTGGGTTTAAATCGTACATACACGGCTCGCCGCCGGTAATTACAACATGCTTTGCTGTATAGCCACGCGATTTAAACAGCTCAAGTACTTGCTCGGCGCTGGCATCGGCCCAATGATCTGAATCAGCTTTTTTTTCTACCGTTTCATCAAGCGATACTTTGTACACGTTATCGACTTCCCAAGTTTGTTTAGTATCACACCATGCGCAGCCCACTGGGCAGCCTTGCAAACGCAAAAATATTGAGGGTGTGCCGGTAAAACTTGCTTCACCTTGGATGGTTTCAAACACTTCATTAATTTTGTACAAAAGAGATCTCACTTACTGCCTAGCTGCAAAATTGCTACTATAAAAGACGAAAAAGCGCTGCCCAAAAATTGTTATTTAAGCTGCGGCCGTGTAGTATATCGCGCCCTGATATAAACCTCTATTAAAACTAAAGAGCAATCCAGATATGACGCAAAAAGTAGTTGTTATTTATTCCGGCGGTATGGATTCGTTTACCGTATTAAATAAAGCCTTACAACAAGGCCATGATGTTTATGCCCTTTCATTTGACTATGGTCAGCGTCATGTTAAAGAGCTTGAAGTGGCTGCAAACGTGTGTGAAAAACTTAATGTTCCACATAAAATTGTAGATATATCAGCTATTAACCAGCTTATTGGCGGCTCATCACTGACTGATGATATTGATGTACCAGAAGGTCATTACGAAGAAGAAAGCATGAAAAGCACCATAGTGCCTAATCGTAATATGATTTTGCTTTCGCTGGCGGTTGGTTACGCCGTGTCTTTAAAAGCGAGCAAAGTATATTATGGCGCGCATTCGGGGGATCATGCTATTTACCCTGATTGCCGTCCTGAGTTTGTGCAAAAAATGGATGATGTATGTCGTATTGCTAACTACGACGCTGTAGAAATTTTTAGCCCGTACTTAAATAACACCAAAATTGATATTTTAACCGATGGCATAAAAATGGGCTTAGACTACAGCCAAACATGGACCTGTTATAACGGACGCGAAAAAGCCTGTGGTAAATGTGGTGCTTGCCAAGAACGTTTAGAGGCATTTTCGCTTAATAACGTCACTGATCCAATCGAGTACGAATAACACTATTTAGCTGACGCGCTAGTTATGGGGTTTCATTGAAAACACAGCTAATTTATTAGCGCTGAACGCAAAAAGGCTATCATCTCGATAGCCTTTTTTGTATTTGCTTGTAAATTACAACCAGCGTTTTACTTTGTTTTTATACTCTGTGAATTCTTGGCCAAATAATTTGCTAAGCGCCCGCTCCTCAGGAATTATTTGAAAAAACGTTAAATAAGCAATAAACCCAGCAACACATAAAAGTGCCCACAGCGAACTAAGCCAAATACCCCAGCCAGCTAAAATAAACGCAAAGCCTACATACATAGGATTACGTGAAATTTTATATACGCCACTGGTTACCAACTTTGATGCTTGCTCGGGCTTATTTGGATTAACTGTGGTGCGTGCAAGTTTAAAGCTTACCACTGCGGCTATACAAAATGCGCACCCTATAATGACTAAGCTCGCTGCTAAGTAGGCAATAAACGCAGTAAAATCAATCACACTGTAATGGGCTATTAACGCCATAATGCCTGCAAAAACGAGCACGACAATAACCGGAGGTATTTTATTATTTAACATAGCAACTCACTGTATTGATTATAAAATAAGGACCTATAAGTCTGTAAACACTATACCCGTTTGCATTAATACACAATTAAATACAAGGTTAACGCTGGCATAGAGCGCGTTAAAACTGCTGAGTAAAGCAACACAATAAAATGTTGGCTTTAAAGTCACACGGTTTAATCTCAAATAGACTTATTAATTACGCCATTAGTTATTAAACAATAACGCAGGTGTATCAATGATGAACACAACTCCACGCTGCAATCGACAAATAAAGTTACAATTGTCAGGTTTAACCGCTGCTAAATATGGTTATACTTTATGCAACAGTTAAAACTATAAAAAGGAAGTGGTTATGTCAGGCACTACAATGATAGTACTTATTGTGCTTATATCGGTTGGCTCTGGGGTTATTTACGATATGTACAAAAAACACCTTGAATTTAAACACAAAATGCAAGATAGCAACCAAGATGCAAATAAACAACTGGCCGAGGTAAGTGCCCAAGTGGTTGCTTTAAAAGAGCGCGTGCAAACGCTTGAGGCCATAGTGACAGACTCAAGCTACACCACAAAAGAAGAAATTAACCGCCTTTAAAAACGATATAAATGTGCATTTTCTGGCTGCTCTATACCGTGGGCAGCTAAAAACCCATCTATAGCTTGGCCGCAACCTTGTGGCGCACGCGAACTATCAATTTCAAAGTTAAGCTTATTTGCATGTTGCTTGCCAAGTGAGCACAGCCCCAACACTTTTGGCGAGCGCATTGCCACACTAAGTGCACCTATTTTTTCTACGCAATTGTGTTTACTAAATCGGGCAAACCCCTGGTATTTAAATTGCTCACTTACATACTCATTACTAATATCAACCAGGGCATTAATAAAGCCATGTAAAAGGCTATTTGCGCTGCTATCACTGGTTAAAAATGAAAAGGTTTTATTATTAAATTCTGTAAGCTGACAAGTATTGCAGTGTAATTTTAAGGTGTATAACCACTGCTGCGAGCTTATTTGCTGCATAGCACTTAGCGATACCTTAGCACCTGCAAATACCACCCGTTTTAATAACTGCTCAATAGTGCAATGTTGCTCATTGCCCTGCGGTGCGTGTGCAATAACAAGCTCTGCATTTTGTGCCATAACCGGTAAATCATGATGATTATTAAATGGCGTGCTGGTGGTATTATTGCTGTGAGTAAGTTGAAACAGCTCTCTTACCTCGTGCTCTCGCGCTATTTTAAGCGCTAAAAACGCTGTTTGAATAAGCTCGGAGGTTGGTAAGTTTTCCTCTACTATCCAGCGTCTGCCAAACAGTAATTTTTTTGCTGTGCCCTCACCCGCGTAACTACTGGTTTTGTAATTATCGGGGCTCAGTACGGCAACTTGTAAATAAAGTTGCTGATCTTTTTGTGCAGCAAGCACTCTAAAATGCGCTGAAAAATTAATATTTTCTAGTACTTGATTAACGCTTTGTAAGGTGTGTTTATAGCGTAAAAAGTGCTGTGGAACTATCCAGCTGTTATTAGCAAGTTGCACTAATGGAGCATACGAAATTGGCTGCTCGTAACTGTTTTGCCATTTTTGCTCTGCACTGAGCAGCGGCTCAATGCGACTTTTTTTATCTGACATACATAAACCAAATAAACTCGCGCAAGGCGATATAATCTATGTTGATGTTACGTTTTTGCGCCTTGCATTAGATCACACTATTAGCGCTAAATAAGCCATTTTTAAGCGTCGCTGAGTTTTTTATAATCTGTTATAACTTTTTGATAATAAAGCTCATCTTTATTAAGCATTTTATTATAATGAGTGAGTAACTGTTTAAGGTATTGCTTGTGCGATGCATTATTTAAATCCCACATGCTGTTACCGGTAGATGTGAGCAACGCCGTGCTACGTTGACTTACCTCTATAAGCTCATAATAGCGGTTGTTCTCAGTGATTAATTGCTCGCTTTCAAGGCCAAAGCCTAATTTGGCTAAACCACTGCGCAAATGATAAGTATGGTGTATGGGGCAAACTATAAAGCGGGTGCTTGCTACAGATGCAGCGCAATTGTTTTTAATAATGCCAGTAACAAGTTTTAGTAACAGCTCACCGCCTACACCTGCAATAACCACAGTATTTAACGCATTTGGAACGAGCTTTATTTCTCTTACATCTTGGCAATGTACTTTATATTGCGCATCCCTTGGCAGTGTTTGGCTAATATTTGTAAGGTGCTCGCTCAGCTCGGCCATTATTTTATCTACCACATCTACAAAATTAACCTGTTTTGCAGCGCGGCGCTTTAATAGTGCAATGCCTAAGTAACCATGATCGCAGCAGCAATCCCAAATAACATCAACGGGGTCAGTAATTAACGCATTAATTGCGTTTAAACGCTTACTCAGTTTCATTTAATACCAATTAGCTTAATTAAGTGATCTATTTTGAGGCTGGAAAAACGTGTTGATAGCTAGGCAAAAAATTCGCTATTTAGTTGTTCTAAATGAGAGTTTTTTAACATAGATAGCGACACGTTTAGCCCCTTAAAATGATTAAGTATTATTGCGAATTGGTATAAGTTGCGGTATGCGCCGTTTTATACACTAACGCTTTTAAGCTTTTATTGCTGTCTACTTCTACAAAACGGGCCGTTGGTGCAAGGCGCTCAACAAATTCTATTGCTCCTTGGGTGTGCTCGTTTATTAAAGCTTTAAACGCATCTTCGCTAAGCTCTGGGCTATTAGCGCATAATAAAAGCTGTGTGGTATCGCACAGTAGTTCGGGTAATCTACGCAGCACCTTTTGATAATCTTTAGTTAGAATAAAGCTGCCCTTTTGAAAGCTTGGCGGGTCTACAATAATTAAATCAAACGGCGCTGCTTTTTTTAATTTACCAAACGACTTTAAAATATCGTGCGGTAAAAAACTCACTCCGCGCTCAAAACCATTAAGTTGGTGGTTTTGCTTACCTACTTTAAGTACGCCTTTGCTCATATCCATGTTCATAACGTGATCAGCCCCGCCTTGCATTGCCGCAAGCGAAAAACCACACGTATATGAAAACAAATTAAGTACTTTTGCATGTTTACTATTGGCAGAGACAAACTCACGCCCACTTCGCATATCGGGGAATATTCCGGTGTTTTGGCGGCTTGTTAAATCCACTAAAAAACCAATGCCGTTTTCTTTTACCACATGTGGCGAGGGAAGATTACCATGCACTAAACGATTACTGCTTTGTACACCCGCGCGCTGTTGATACACCAATGCAGATATTAATTCAGGGTGATGCTGCTGCGCCCACGCCCAAAGGGTGCTGGTCAGTGTATTTAACGTAGCGTCGTCAATTTCATCGTACGAAATTAAAAACAAGCTTGGCGGATAAAAGTCTAAATTAATATGGCTTAGCGATGCCACGCTATGGCCGCGGCCATGAAATACGCGGCATAGTTCGTTTTGTAGTAATGGCGCATCTTCAAGCGCGCTTATTAGGGGCGAAAAATCGGGTGTCATTTAGTTAATCAACTGTTGTTGTAGTTCGTGTATTTCGTCGCGTACAGACGCGGCTTTTTCAAATTCAAGGTCGCTGGCATAAGCATGCATTTTGCTTTCAAGCTGTTTAATTTGTGTGGCAATTTCTTTCGCACTGAGTATTTTTTTAGACTCTTTACGCACCAGCTTAAGGTTATCTTTTGGTGCGGCTTCTTCGCCCACATCCATAATATCGGTGATCTTTTTAACCAAGGCCTGCGGCTCAATGCCGTGCTCTATATTAAAGGCGTGTTGTATTTCACGGCGGCGCTGTGTTTCGCTAATCGCTTTGTCCATCGATTTAGTGACTTTATCGGCGTATAAAATGGCGCGCCCGTCGAGGTGACGTGCAGCACGGCCAATGGTTTGAATAAGCGAACGCGCTGAGCGTAAAAAGCCTTCTTTATCGGCATCTAAAATGGCAACTAGCGCCACTTCTGGCATATCTAAGCCTTCTCGTAATAAGTTAATACCCACTAACACATCAAACACACCGGCGCGTAAATCACGAATTATTTCAACGCGTTCTACTGTGTCTATGTCTGAGTGCAGGTAACGCACTTTTACATTGTGCTCGCTTAAGTAATCGGTTAAATCTTCCGACATGCGCTTGGTAAGGGTGGTTACCAATACTCGCTCACCTTTTTCTACACATTTATAAATTTCTGAGAGTAAATCATCTACCTGAGTGCCTACAGGGCGTATTTCTATTTCTGGGTCTAACAGGCCAGTTGGGCGTATAACTTGCTCTGCTACTTCGCCTGCGCTGCGCTCTAATTCAAAATCACCCGGCGTTGCCGATACATAAATCGTTTGCGGTGCTATGGCTTCAAATTCTTCAAAGCGCAATGGGCGGTTATCCATCGCCGATGGCATTCTAAAGCCATATTCAACTAGGTTTTCTTTACGGCTTCTATCGCCTTTATACATGGCACCTATTTGAGATACGGTTACGTGCGATTCATCGATGATCATTAATGCATCATCAGGAAGATAATCGAGTAATGTTGGTGGTGGATCGCCCGGTGTACGCCCCGACAAATAACGGCTGTAGTTTTCTATGCCCGAGCAATAACCAAGCTCGGTCATCATTTCTATGTCGTATTGTGTACGCTGCGCTATGCGCTGCTCTTCTACTAATTTATTGGCACTTAATAATTGTGCTCTGCGTTCTTTAAGCTCAGCTTTTATTTTTTCTATGGCATCAAGAATTTTTTCGCGTGGCGTTACATAGTGCGTTTTAGGGTAAATAGTGGCACGTACTATGTGTTTTTCTACCGCACCAGTAAGGGGATCAAAAATACTAAGGCGCTCTATTTCGTCATCAAACATTTCTACACGTACTGCATAGGTGTCTGACTCGGCAGGAAATATATCAACAACTTCGCCACGTACACGGTAAGTACCACGGCTAAAGTCAATGTCGTTACGAGTATATTGCAGCTCAGCTAAACGGCGCAGCATATCGCGTTGGTCGACCTGTTCGCCTACTTTTAAAAGCAGCATCATTTTCATGTATGAGTCGGGGTCGCCCAAACCATAAATAGCCGACACAGAGGCCACTATTATGGTATCGCGGCGTTCAAGCAATGCCTTAGTAGCACTTAAACGCATTTGCTCTATGTGCTCATTAATAGAGGCGTCTTTTTCTATAAACGTATCGCTGGCAACCACGTAGGCTTCTGGCTGGTAGTAATCGTAGTAAGATACAAAATACTCAACTGCATTATTAGGAAAAAACTCTTTCATTTCTCCATATAACTGCGCGGCTAGTGTTTTATTATGCGCCATTATTATTGTTGGGCGATTTAAATCGCTAATAATATTGGCCATGGTAAATGTTTTACCTGTACCTGTAGCACCGAGTAAGGTTTGATGCGCAAGCCCGGCTTCTAAGCCTTCTTCAAGCTGTTTAATCGCTGTGGGTTGATCGCCCGCGGGTTTAAATTGTGACTTTAGCTCAAAGTGATCACTCATTCATTTACTCCGTTACCGTGTTACTACATATTGCATCTAGCTCTTTTACAAACCATTTGTACGCGACTAACCCTGTGAATACATTACCGATTGCAGCGCCAATAAATAAACCAATCAAGCCACCTAGCATACTGCCTACATAAGCAAAAGGCAGATAAAAAACAAACAAACGAATAATACTTAAAAACAATGCATTCATAGGTTTGTGTAAAGCATTAAACGATGAATTTGATAAAATGATCACCCCTTGAAAACCATAACTTAGCGGTATGGTGTATATAAAGAGCTTAATAACATCGATTACAGCTTGTTCTTTACCAAATAATTGGCTTATTACCCCTGACAGCGCAATGAGTAAAATATAAATAGCAAATTGCCATAACATCACAAATTTAAGCGTACCAATGTACGCCTCTTTTACGCGGCCTAATTTACCCGCCCCAAAGTTTTGGCTAACAAAAGGAGGCAATGTCATCGACAAAGCCAGCACTAAAATACTGGCAATTGATTCAATACGGCTGCCCACACCAAAAGCGGCAACCGCTTCGGGTCCATGATTGGCAACGAGTGCGGTCATCACTGCCATTGCTACTGGGGTAAGCATGTTAGCCCCCGCTGCGGGTAAACCTATTTTAAGTACTTTTTTAATTGCACTGGCCGCAGTTTGATTACCGGCTTTTAAGCTTAATAGCCGCTTTTTAACGCCCAGCACATATAAAATAATAATAACCGCTACGCCCCAGGCAATAACACTGGCAATAGCGGCACCTTGAATGCCTAATGCCGGTACTGGGCCCCAGCCAAATATCAAAATAGGATCGAGTATGGCATTAATAAGCCCTGCCCCACCCATTACTATGCTGGGTGTTTTAGTATCGCCACTGGCTCGCAATACCGAATTACCTATCATGGGGGTAATTAAAAATACGCTGCCAATAAACCAAATATTCATATACTCATGAATAAGTGGCAGCACTAATTGTCCGGCCCCTAATAAAGTGAATATTGGGTCGATTAGTAAATATCCAACAAACGAAAGTAAAATAACTAATAGTAGCGCCACAATAAGCGACACACTGGCATCAAAACGCGCCTCTTCTATTTTATTACTGCCTAAGGCTTTCGCTATCACCGCTGATGTGCCAATACCTAAACCTATGGCTAGGCTTATTACCGTAAAGGTTACCGGAAACGTAAAGCTTACCGCCGCAAGGGGCTCTGTGCCCAACATACTGATAAAAAATGTATCGACTATATTGAACATCATTAGCGTGACCATGCCAAATATCATCGGGATGGTCATTTTTTTCAATGTAGGCAAGATGGGATCGTTAAGTAAATCTGGGCGTGATTGAGAATGTGAAGTTTCGCGCATGGAATAAATAAGCCTCTTTTACTGAGCGAGCCATTTTAAAGCATCATAGCAATTCAAGCCACGGATTTATCAATGGATTTCATACTAATAATAAAGCAACAATTAAAAAAATAGCTAAAGTTGAATTTTTAAGCATTTGTGCACAAATACGCCCTTAGAGCGCCAAAAAACAATAAGTGAACATTTTTATTACTTTTTTAACATTTAACCCTGCAAATTCGCTGAATTTTTACACAGCGCGGTATTAATCTTTATCGTAACGAATTAATTTACTCATCGTTGCCTGGTAATTCAGCATGCATTTATAACCCTATGTTTTTTATAGTAATAAAAAAATCGTTTTAAAAGCTTGAAATCGTTGTAGCGCCCTAAAACTCTGGTCGGGACAGTGTTCTTAAAGTTTCATAAACAGAGTTATCCACAGAAACCGTGGATAACTCAGCTGAGCCCGCATTTATAAAGGCTTGCGCGCTGGCTAAAATTCAGCTCAGGTCCAACCTTTGCTCAAAGTTAAAGTTAAAAACTTATCAATGCTTGCAAACAAAAAATTAAGCTAAGCCAAATCTTTGTGCCTAATACAGCTATAAGTGACTTAATTAGTTTACGCAAATATTTAGCAACTTATTGATTGTTTTGTTTTTGTACAGCTTTTTAAAATAAAGTTTCCAGCCACGGCTTTATTAGTTTAACCCCTCTTAAATACCGTAATACGAAAAAACTACCCTGCTGGATTTTTTAAAAAGATCTGCTAGCTAAATTTATACTCGGTTTTATGACAACCAGGTTAAATACAAATTTACTGATTTGCCGCGATAAATTTTGTCTCAGCGGCATTTTTTACACATAAATTAAACAATGGCTATTTTATGGGCGCTGTTTTTTTCACATTGGTGTGAGTCTAAATAGAGATTTACCGCCGTGTTTTGCATAAATAGAGTTATAAAATGCGCAGATCGAACATAAAAACAACGAATAAACTTCTTTTTTAAATTTATGACTTTTATATGTTGACACTTTGCGGCTCCATCATTAATATTTCGCCCCGTTGAAAGGCATGACGCTTCCCCCTTAGCTCAGTTGGTTAGAGCGACGGACTGTTAATCCGCAGGTCCCCCGTTCGAGTCGGGGAGGTGG
>NZ_PNCY01000053.1:0-469 GCF_005887105.1 Pseudoalteromonas sp. S2893
AATAACTACCTTTCTTTGATTATTCAAAGTAAAAATGCGGGAGTGGCGGAATTGGTAGACGCGCTGGATTTAGGTTCCAGTATCTTAGGATGTGAGAGTTCAAGTCTCTCCTTCCGCACCATGTTCTCGATAAGAACTAAAATAATCAGCTAATTCTTTGTTGGGATATCGCCAAGCGGTAAGGCACCAGGTTTTGATCCTGGCATTCCCAGGTTCAAATCCTGGTATCCCAGCCAATTTCTTCTACCAAAGAAATTGCTATAAAGAATGACAATATGCGGGAGTATCGGAATTGTCAGTAGTCTTGAATTAGACGCTGGATTTAGGTTCCTATACATTAACACCTGTGTATGTAAAATGCGGGAGTGGCGGAATTGGTAGACGCGCTGGATTTAGGTTCCAGTATCTTAGGATGTGAGAGTTCAAGTCTCTCCTTCCGCACCATGTTCTTATCTAGAACTAAAACTGT
>NZ_PNCY01000054.1:0-11421 GCF_005887105.1 Pseudoalteromonas sp. S2893
AAACCGATCTGACCGACGAACTATTCATTTCACTGAATTTTAGGCATAAAAAAACACGCTTTAAGCGTGTCGTTTCATTTTATGTATTTCAGTGGTTGCGGGAGCCGGATTTGAACCGACGACCTTCGGGTTATGAGCCCGACGAGCTACCAGGCTGCTCCATCCCGCGCCTGAAATATGTATACTTATTTAGCGTTGCTTACATTACAACGTGGCTGCCAACTCCCTAAAGGAAATTGGTTGCGGGAGCCGGATTTAAAACGACTACCTTTGCTGGCTAATGAAGAGCTGAGACCGACAAGCTTTTCTTTAACTAACATTTTACAGTAACCTCAAACCCCTAAAGGAAATTGGTTGCGGGAGCCGGATTTGAACCGACGACCTTCGGGTTATGAGCCCGACGAGCTACCAGGCTGCTCCATCCCGCGCCTGTAATTTCTTTGAAATAGTTTCGTGTTAATAACGAGCCTGTTTCGAAGAGAGCGCTATAATATAGGAATAAACTTATATTGCAAGGCTTTAACTAGTTAATTGTGTTCAACCGAACAAAAAGCAATCAACAAGCCCTATAAATAGCTATCTCTGGTGTGGGCTTATCATTTTTTGAAACTCCCAATCTGGGTGCCCCATTACAATAAAGTCAGGATTTTCAGTGCTCTCACGCTGGTTATAAGTAAGCGGATTAAACTCTGCATCGGTTATACACCCACCCGCTTCTTCTACAATAACTTGTGACGCGCCGGTATCCCACTCGCCTGTAGGCCCAATTCGTAAAAAGCAGTCGGCTTTACCCTCGGCAACTATACATGCTTTTAGCGAGCACGAGCCTACTGCAATAGTGGCAAACTGCGTATTTAAATACTGACTGACCGCTTCAATTTTTTGTCTACGGCTTACTGCCAACGTTAGGTTATCGGGTGTTGCTACCGACATTTTTGTGTCGCTACCATTTTCTCGTTTAAATGCCCCCTGATTAGCAGTAGCAAAGTAAGTGATCCCTTTTGCTGGCCAATGAATCACACCTAAAACGGGGTGATTATTTTCAATAAGCGCAATATTAACGGCAAAGTCACCACTTTCTAAAATAAACTCACCGGTGCCATCCATCGGATCTAATAACCAATAGCGCTGCCAGTTCTTTCTTTGGGCAAGTGCCGGAATAGGCGTTTCTTCCGACATGATAGGAATGTCGGGCGCAAGCGCTTTTAAACCAGCAACAAGCACATCGTTAGACGCTAAGTCTGCTTTTGTAACAGGCGTAGAGTCTGATTTTTCTTGCTGGCCAATATCGTCTTTTTTATAAATAGCCATAATGGCATCGCCTGCACTTTGTGCAAGTTCAATACAAGGCTCTAGTAATTTATTCATTTGCAGCTCCAGACGCTAAATACTTATTTAATAATAGCAAAGCGGCAACACTGCGAGCTTCGGTAAAATCGTCTTGCTCTAATAATGACTGCCAATCTGTTAATGGCCACTTAACAACCACTAAAGGTTCGGGCTCATCACCTTCTAACGTTTGCGGATATAGTTGCTTAGCAAATAAAATATGCATGGTCGCGTTAAAGTAACTTGGCGCCATTGATACTACTTTTAGCGGCTCAAAAAATTCAGCACCAAAACCAACTTCTTCTTTAAGCTCTCTGTTTGCAGCTTGCTGTGGTGTTTCGCCTGGGTCTATCAAGCCTTTAGGAAAGCCTAATTGGTAGTCGTTTGTGCCCGCGCAATACTCACGTACCAGTAGCATTTCGTTATCTGCAGTTATTGGTACAATCATTACAGCCCCGCGGCCACCGCCACGTATGCGCTCATACTGGCGCTCTTCGTCATTAGAAAACTTAAGCTCTAACGATTCAACAGTAAATAAACGGCTTTTAGCAACTACATTGTTACTAATAATTTGAGGCGGAGTTGGGTGCTTTTTCTGTGTCATTGGCGTTATTTTGCTATCATGGCAGTTGTGCTTAATCATAAACTTTTCACAAGGAAAAGCCCATGCTAAATTGGTCAAAAATCGATACCGTTTTACTCGATATGGACGGAACATTACTCGATTTACATTTCGATAGTCACTTTTGGCTTAACGTTGTACCAGAGCAACTTGCGCTCACTCGCAATATTACCCTTGATGAAGCAAAAGCCGATATGCACAAACGCTATCAAGCGGTAAGTGGTCAAATACAGTGGTATTGCTTAGATTATTGGCAAGAGCAACTCAATTTACCGATAATGGAATTAAAACGCCAAACCCAGCACTTAATAAAAGTACGCGAAGATGTACCCCACTTTTTAACTGAGCTAAAAAAAGCAGGTAAAGAGCTAATTCTTTTAACTAACGCCCACCCAGAAAACGTCATGCTTAAATTTGAACATACCGCGATAGATAATTATTTAGATGGCGTAGTGTCTACTCATCAATACGGAGTGAGTAAAGAGCAGCAAAGTTTATGGCATCAAGTACAAAAAGACTTAGGGTTTAATAAGCAGCGCACTTTGTTTGTTGATGACAGTGTGCCAGTTTTAAATGCTGCCCGAGAATACGGCATTGAACATTTACTTGCGGTGGCCAACCCAGATAGCCAGCAACCACATAATGTAATAGCCGATTACTTAAACGTAACCGACTACAGAAACATAATCTAGCAGCTAGATTATTGTTGCGGGTAACGCGCCACTAGGCCTTGATATACTAGCTTTGCAAAGTCGGCATGTTCGGTATCAAGGCTTTTAACGACTTCGACTAAATGCTCGTTATCTTCTTGGCCATTCCATACTTTGATGTAGCTGCCATCTTTGTAGCCATGATCTTGGCGGAAAAAGTTTAACGTGTTTTTACCTACGTAACCACGGTATAAATCGTCAATATCCATCCCTATTTGCGCCATACACCCTGCAAACGCGGCCGCGTTAAAGGTTTTATTTGCAACTGCTGAAGCTGCTAATATTTCAAGAGTTTGTTTAAAGTCATCTGCGGCCTGTGGTGCGCTAAGTTCTTGTTCTAGCTGCTTAGCTAACTCTTCGTAAGAGGTTGTTCCGTCAATTCTTAACGACAAACCAAAATGAAATATATCAACCAATTCTAGAATAACTTGCTCGGTGTCTGGGGTTTGTTTTTTCCACCACTTCCAACCGTAATGATCTAGCATTTCTGCACACTCTACCCAAATGGCTCTGTACCACTCAAAGCCTTGGCTAAACCATTGATCATGAACTTTAGTGTTCATGGCATTTTGCATTTCTAGCATTACTACTAGCTTATTTAAGTTGGCTGACATATCGTTTCCACTTGAGCTTTTAAATTACGCTTATGATACAGGCAAATAATAAAAAGTGCATTTTTGATCTATTATAAACAGCACATAAAAACAGGGCAGGAAATAATGATGAGTAAAGTGTTACTGCACACCTTGGCGACTATTGTAATGACTGCTTTTTTAGTAACGAATGCGCAAGCAAGTACAGAAGGAATTGCTGCAGCCCCCGAGCAAGTATCACCATTATTACCGGGCTTAAGCGTGCCTAATATAACGCTCAAAGATCAACATGGTAATAATGTAGAGTTACAAAAGCGCTTTGCTGAAAAAACAACGGTACTTATTATTTACCGCGGTGGTTGGTGTCCTTATTGCTCAAAACAACTGGCTAATATACAAAAAATTGAGCAACAACTCGCTAATTTAAACGCGCAAATTATTGCAGTATCGCCAGATAGCCCAGAAAAGCTAGCCCAAAGTAAAATAAGTTCGCCAAATTATTTACTGCTTTCAGATGATAGCTTAACCCTAGCAAAAGCCTTAGGTTTAGCTTATTTTTTAGATGATAAAACAGCTGCTATCTATCGCAATAAGCGCGGTGTTAACTTTGTTGATGCCCAAGGCAAGGTAAACGTCGCCTTACCTGTACCAGCTGTATTTGTAATTGATAAAAGCGGCGTTGTGTATTTTCAGTACGCAAACCCTAATTATAAAGTACGTTTAACAGAGGAGCTATTATTAGCTGGCGTTAAATCAATAGAAAATCAATAATCTGTAGATATATACCAATCGACTTAAATATTTAATCATTCTAGGGTGCTAAATAGAGCGCTATAAATGCCTAATAACTTTACACAATTGATATTACAAAAAAGCCAACTAGGTTGGCCTTTTAAACGTTTAACGCGAGCCAGTAAACTCAGCCCACGACTCAATTAAATCTATAAAATCTTCAAAGCCACAACCACTCACTAGGCCATTTTCTTCAAGCATTAAGTCATCATCTTGATAGGCGACTAAATCTTCGCTGTCTTGGTGTAGAGCATGGGCTTCAAATAAGGCTTCGTCTTTAGAGAGTATTAAGTCTATCTCTTGGCCTTTTAACGTTATTGGCTCGTAACTTGTTTTTACCGAGCTAATAAGTGCTTGTACCATCGCGACTTTTTCTTTGCCAATTTCTTCGTTTAACCAGCGGCCAATTAGGGCATGCTCGCTGCTTATTTTAATGCGCAGCCCACTAATAGGGTCACGTATAAATTGATATTCCATAATTTTTACTTTTAAAACGCTAATGCACTAATTATACCCATAAATAGCCTTAAACACCGACCCTAAAACGCAAAATAGCGCCAATGGGCGCTATTAAATAGGTGACATAAAAGCTAACTTCGCGATCTAAAACGTGCAGCATCTATAATCGACCATAAATAAATAATAGGCACGAGTACGAAGCCTACTAATACATAAATAAGTGCGTAACTAATTATAATAGCTAGCGCAAAAAAGATAGCGGCTAAAATTCGCCCTTGTACCAATTGCCCTAAACCAGGAAAAAATATATTACACAACGCTGCAATAACATTACCGCCAGAACCTTGATCAGCCATACTCACCTCTGTAGTTAATTAATTTTAAGTTTTAGTTATTTACTTACTATCACACTTTATGCCAATTTATTAAAGCTTAAAAATCAAATAGTTAAATTACTACTAAATAACTGCTTTAGTATTTTTTACTAAATATAGGTCAATTTGATTATTTTTATTATTAATTATCGTTACTTTAGAGTACAAAAAAGCGACTAAGCGATTAGTTTTACAAGTATTTTTAGAATAGCTGTTCATAAAAACAGTATTTTATTTAGCCTAACAAAAACACCTGTTATACTGCCCTCATTATTGATTGAAAAGGCGTAACGATGGACGTTTCTGAATTACTCGATGGCTTAAATGACAAACAACGCGATGCCGTTGCAGCCCCACTACAAAACATGCTGGTATTAGCAGGTGCTGGTTCGGGTAAAACACGTGTTTTAGTTCATCGTATCGCGTGGTTAATGCAGGTTGAGCAAGCATCGCCTTATAGTATTTTTGCGGTTACCTTTACTAATAAAGCCGCTAAAGAAATGCGCACCCGTGTTGAAGAAACCCTAAAAGCCCCTGTCGGTGGCATGTGGATTGGTACATTCCATGGTCTATCACACCGTATTTTGCGCGCTCACCATCGAGAAGCAAACCTACCAGAAGCCTTTCAAATTTTAGACTCTGACGATCAACTTAGAATGATCAAGCGCTTATTAAAATCAATGAATATTGATGACAAAAAATGGCCCGCCAAACAATTTGGCTGGTACATCAGCGCTAAAAAAGATGAAGCCCTGCGTCCTAAAGATATTCAAGCCTACGATATAAACGAGCAAATGATGCTACGTGTATATGCCGCCTATCAAGAAGCGTGTGACCGTGCAGGTTTAGTCGATTTTGCAGAAATACTGCTACGTAGCTACGAAGTACTTAAAAATAACCCTACGCTACTTCGCCATTACCAGCAGCGCTTTGCCCACATGCTGGTAGACGAGTTCCAAGATACCAATACCATTCAATACGCATGGCTAAAGCTACTTGCTGGTGATACACAAAGCATTATGATTGTAGGCGACGATGACCAGAGTATTTACGGTTGGCGTGGCGCTAAAATAGAAAACATTAAACGCTTTCTAACTGATTTTGACGCCGAAACTATTCGTCTTGAGCAAAACTACCGCTCAACCGCGACCATTCTAAAAGCATCTAATGCGCTAATTAAAAATAATTCAGAGCGCATGGGTAAAAGCCTTTGGACCGATGGCAACGAAGGCGAACCTATATCAATTTATGCCGCCTTTAACGAGCTAGACGAAGCCCGCTTTGTAAGCAGCAAGCTACGCAGCTGGTTAAATGCTGGTAATGCGTTGCAAGACGCCGCTATTTTATACCGTAGTAACGCGCAATCTCGTGTACTCGAGGAAGCCATGCTTCAAGAAGGCTTAAAATACCGTATTTACGGTGGTATGCGATTCTTCGAGCGCCAAGAAATTAAAGATGCGCTATCGTACTTGCGACTGGTAGGAAACCGCCAAGACGACGCCGCATTTGAGCGTGTAATAAACACCCCTGCGCGCGGTATTGGCGATAAAACACTTAGCCATATACGCGACTGTGCGCGTGCTGAGTCGCTGCCTCTTTGGTACGCAGCTAAAGCAATTGTTGAACAACAACATTTATCGGGTCGTGCGGCTAGCGCTGTTACAAAATTTGTAGAGTTGGTAGAGCACATAGAAGATAAAATTAGCGACCTTACACTACAAGAGCAAGCCAAATACGCTATTCAAACCTCTGGGCTTATGGCTATGTATCAAGCTGAAAAAGGCGAAAAAGGCCGAGCTCGCGTAGAAAACTTAGAAGAGCTTATCAGTGCCTGCGATCAATATGAACTCCCTGAAGAAGAAGAGTTTAGTTCGCCACTTCAAGGGTTTTTAGCTTATACATCGCTTGAATCTGGTGAAGGCCAAGCCGATGAACACGAAGACGCTGTGCAAATGATGACTCTTCACTCTGCTAAGGGCTTAGAGTTTCCACTTGTGTTTATGGTGGGTGTTGAAGAAGGCATGTTCCCATCGCAGCAAAGTAATGAAGAATCAGGGCGCTTAGAAGAAGAACGCCGCCTTTGTTACGTGGGCATGACCCGTGCCATGGACAAGCTTTACATAAGCCATGCCGAAAGCCGTCGTTTATACGGCCAAGAAAAGTACCATAGCCCATCGCGATTTTTACGTGAAATACCCGAAGATTGCGTAGAAGAAATTCGTATTAAAACACAGGTATCACGACCGCCTGCTGCAGGACGTTTTAGCGCATCAGTAAGCCATGCTGTATTTGAAGAAAGTGGTTTTAACTTAGGCCAACGTGTACTGCACGCTAAATTTGGTATTGGCACTGTGCTTAATTACGAAGGCAGCGGCGCGCAATCGCGTGTGCAAGTAAACTTTGACGACCTTGGCAGCAAATGGTTAGTAACCGCATATGCACGACTTCAAGCTGTATAAGCACTGTGTTGAGCAATTAACGCAGCAACTAACTGGCGCAAAGCATCGTCAGTTAGTGCTAATTACAGGCCAGCCTACGTGGTGCTATGAGCTATTAAGCGCGTTAACCCGTTCGGATGATGTAAAGCTACTTTCAAGCAGCCTTGCCAATGCAAGTTGGCCTGAGCATACTCATCAACTACTTGGGCAAGAGTTTCCTCATGCCGTTTATGATGGCTTTAGTGGCATTTACCCCGATAAACTCGCTGCATTAGCCGGCACCGTAAAAGCCGGCGGGCTTTTATTTTTATTACTGCCTGATTTACAACGTCTAGCCTCATGGCAAGACCCTGCGCTGCAAAGCGTGCAGTCTTATGGGTGTAGTAATCAGCAAAGCTATTTTAATTTACGTTTTTCTCGCCTTTTACAAACCCTACCCGCCATACACTTTGATGAACACACTGTCTTTAAAGAGCCGCAGCTCAAAAGCAATGTAACAAATAAAATTGAGTATCAGGCGCAGCAACACTGCGTTGAGCAAATAATTAAGGTGGCCACAGGACGTGCGAACAGGCCTTTAATTATTAATGCCGACAGAGGGCGAGGAAAATCAGCCGCGCTAGGTCTTGCAGCCGCAGCATTACATGATAAAAAAATCATTGTATGCGCAACACAATTTAGAGCCACCCATAGCTGTTTTAAGCATTTAGCTAAAAGCTTACAGGTTGAATACAAGGCTCAGCAAAAACATTTAGCTAATTTACAATACATGGCGCCCGATGCACTGCTTAATCAGTTGCCGCAATGTGATTTATTACTGGTTGATGAAGCCGCCGCAATCCCTGTTCCTCTACTGTTAACCATGTTAAAGCACTACCCGCGTATAGTCTTTGCAAGCACCTTGGTAGGCTACGAGGGTAATGGCCGAGGCTATACCATTCGCTTTACGCAACATATTAAAGCAAATTACAAAGCGGCAAAAATTGTAAACTTAGAAGACCCTTTACGTTTTGCCAAGGGCGACCCTCTTGAGCAACATGTACGCACACTCTTTGCTTTAGATGCACAATATAACGAATACCCACCCGCTTTAAATAGCATTGAGCACGTTGAAGTCACTCAACAGCAACTCGTTGACAATGAGCCTTTACTGCAGCAAATAGTTGCGTTGCTAGCACTTGCCCATTACCAGAGCAGTGTTAACGATTTACGCCAATTACTTGATGCCCCAGCGCAAAGGCTGTTTATTAGTAGATGCGACATGCATGTTGTGGGTGTGTGTTTAATAGCAGTTGAAGGCGGTATGGATGCAGAGCTAGCTAAGCAAGTAATCAGTGGTGAGCGCCGCCCACAAGGGCATTTAATGGCACAATCGCTCGCGCAATTAAGCGCACAGCCAAGCTATTTAACAAAACAAAGCGCACGCGTTATTCGTATAGCTGTTGCACCTAACCTGCAGCAACAAGGCGTAGGTAAAGCATTGCTAGCGCATTGCCAACATCAGCTAACCCCCACCTGTAGTTATATAGGTGCAAGTTTTGGGGCTACAGCAGGGCTTTTACATTTTTGGCAATCTCAGGGCTTTAGTGCTGTAAAGCTAGGTTATCAGCGAGATAAAAGCACGGGTGAGCACTCAGCCCTCGTTATTAAAGCATTAAACACATCCACGCAGGGCTTACATACCTTAGCTCAGCAATTTAAAAGTGATTTGTTTTATGGTTTATTAACGCACTTTAGCCAACTCGACAGTGAGTTAGTCAGTGAGCTAATAAGTAAATTTATCGATGAATCTAGCGTGCCCAGCCCACCTATAAACACTGCAATTAGTACAATAAATCGCTTTAATACCGCGCCAAAACTATGGTATTTATTTAACCACTCCCCATCCAGCCTAATGGCAACTAAAAGTGAAGATCGCCACTTGCTGATACAAATGGTATTACAAAACCACAGTAATGAGCAGCTAATCAAGCAACATCGTTTAAGTGGAAAAAAAGCCTTAGAGCAACAATTTAAACTCGCAGTTAAGTCACTAATTAAAAAACCACACAACCTTTAAGCTATTTATCTATTTTGTTCTATCCTTAAAGCATTACAAGGCAATTAAAGATAAAGGTATGGAATTCATAAACTTTCAAGTGGGCTGTAAAACCATTTCACTTAAAATTCTCGATATTTTACTCACCGAGCGGTTTGATAATAACCTCACTACATTGCCAAATAACAATAAGAGCTTTATTGGTGTAAAAGACTACATGGAAACACCCACGCCGGTGTTCGACCTAGGTGTTATTTTAAATGGCAGCTCTACAGAGCAAAGTAATAAAAAAGCACTTAATGAGCTAAGAACCTGGCAAGCCTCGCTTAATGATTGGTTTAGCCAATTTGAAAAAAGCATCGCGCAACAGAGCCACGTAATAACAAACGATAAAACTCAGCTGCACAACATCGCCGTATTTTATAAAGAGTTTAAAACTGACAACAGTGACCTAAAATCTATCATAGAAAAACTTGATGAGCCTTTTCAAGCGCTAGTAACAGCAACAGATCGCGCAGTTAGTACTCATAACGAGCAAGACTATAAACAAGCCAGTAAATATTTAGCGAGTATAAAGCGCAACAGCTTTATGCAATTACAAAGACTGTTTGATGCGGCAAAAGAGCAAATAACACTCGATTATAAACCTATTATTGTTTTTACTACTAAAGATGGGCTCAACCCGCATATCGGATTACTAGTAGATAAAGTAGAGGACAATATAGATTATAAAAAAGAAGACATTAAGCCACTCGATAAATTAACCGAAGTAGGCTTTGATATAGACCCGCAAACCAAAGGCATGATGCGAGGGCTAATAAAGTTAGCCGAAAAACACAGTGTTTTAATAGACCCTAGCGCAATATTTAGACCTGATCATTTAGCACAACAGGAAGACGAAGAAACACAAGCGTATGGTTTATTCTAAAAATAAAAAAGCCGAGAAGGCTCTCGGCTAATTAACTTATAGCAACACGTTATACAGTAGCTATAATATCTTCAACTGGTAAACGCGCTTTAGGTTTGCCAAAGTTCCAATCTTCTTCTTCAACTGGGTAACCCATTGCAAGTGCCACTTCACAAATATGACCATCAAGCTCTTCGCTAAACTTCTCACCGATTAACTCTGGGTCAACACCTTCCATAGGCGTAGATGCAATATTTAAACGCGCTAGTGTATGCATAATGTTACCCAGTGCTAGGTAAACTTGTGCTTTAGTCCAGCTGCCATTGTAGCCATTTTCATCCGTATTCATTTCAGCAAAAGCGTAGGCACCCATAAAGCTTTCACGCAGTTGCGCTGGTAAGTGACCAGAGCTCACTTCAACATCCACACGTTTAACAAACTTCTCTTTAGTAAACTTAGGATCGTAAGCTAATAACAGTGTATGCGACGCTTCTTTAGCGTGTAATTGATTAAACTGGTGCTTGTTAGCAAATGTATCGTGCAAACGCTGCTTAGCTTCATCACTTTCTACCAATACAAACTTCCAAGGTTGAGAGTTGATTGAAGAAGCAGACAAGCGAATAGCTTCTTTAATTACGTCAAGATCCGCCGATGAAATACGTTTGCTCGTATCGTATTTTTTAGCCGTGTAACGGTTATGTAAGTCTTTAATAATTTGATGAGACATGCTCTTCTCCCCTTTGGTAAGGTATGTAAATACAAGATGGGGCAAGTTTATAGACTTTGCTATCAATTGATAATTAGCAAAATACTTAAAAGACTTTCTAAAAAAATTTGATAATAGATCAAGCCCATACCTTTTGGGGTTACAGCTTTATTGTTGCGAGATCGGTCGTTACGAAACATATAGAGGCGGATACTGTTGCTGCTGGTAATCCAGCTCGTGAGATAAGAACACTATATTTACCATACAAAGATGTGCGGCGAGCCTTATCCGCGGGTTTCGTGATACTCAACCCACGCTACGGAGGTGGTGCTATTACGTAAAGACATGTATTTCACTTTTCTACGGACGTAAAAAAGCCGCTTCATTTCTGAAGCGGCTTTCTCGTATTTGGAGCCTGGCAATGTCCTACTTTCACATAGCAAATGCTACACT
>NZ_PNCY01000055.1:0-23152 GCF_005887105.1 Pseudoalteromonas sp. S2893
GGGGAGGAAGAGGGAGAGAAGTGCTAGGGATCTAGTAGACGCGCAGCGTGCTGGCGTTTATAAGCATCGATTTTAAGTATTTATAAAACTGCCTGAGCAAGCTTCACGCCGAAATGCGTTTTCTACTAGACTTATATGTTACGTTGTAGGCGGCTTGGTGGAGCAGTGTGGTTTTAGTCCAGGATAATAATAATACAAAACACGTGAGAAATTTTTCTATTTTGATAGCTGATAGCTGATAGCTTCAACAAATCGATTCACTCTTGCGCGTAAACATACCTCATGCTTTAATTACATCGCTAAAAAATAAGTACTCACCAAGGTTGGTGAGCAAGCGTAATATTTAAAATAATTTTGGGATTCTACAATGGCGTTAAGCTGTAAATCACTCGCAACTTCTCTCGTAATGCTAGCTATATCAGGTTGTACAATAGTACCCGGTAGCCATTTTGAAGGCATAGACTCAGGCGAAAAAAAATATAACCTTGAGCAAGATCTCGAAAAAGTAAACATTCAAATTATCGACTCTCAGCTTTTAAACACACAAAAGTTAGAACAGGCTGCCGCTAAGCCTATTTCAGGTAATGCAGGTGTAAACACCAGCAACTACGAATACAAACTAGGTGTAGGTGATGTACTAACGATAGGCGTGTGGGATCATCCCGAACTTACAATACCTGCCGCAGTACAGCGTACCGCTGAGTTTGATGGCTTTAGAGTGCAAAAAGACGGCACAATTACCTACGCGTATGCGCCTAACATACCTGCCGCAGGCCGAACTATTAGCCAAGTGCGTGACGACCTAGTAAAGCGGTTAAGCCGAGTAATAGAAGACCCACAAGTAGATGTAAAAGTAGTGGGCTTTAGAAGCCAAAAAGCGTACGTAACAGGTGAGGTAAATAAGCCAGGTGTTTACCCTGTAACCGAAATACCGCTTACCCTAATTGACGCACTAAACCAAGCCGGTGGCCTAACAGACTCAGCCGATTGGCGCACAGTTACCTTTACCCGCGGCGATAAAACAGAGGTCATTCAGCTTGATGACTTTTATGCGCATGGCGATATTTCGCAAAATCGTTTATTACAGCATGGTGATATAGTGCATGTAAGCCGTAACGACGCACAGAAAGTATTTGTACTAGGCGATGTAAAAAAAGCAGGTTCAGTAACCCTTAATCGCTATGGTTTAAACTTGGCCGAAGCATTAAGCGATTCAGGTGGTTTAAACGAAACAACCGCCGATGCAAATGGCGTTTTTGTACTGCGTAAAAGTAATGTAGAGCAAACCGGTTATATTGCAAACGTATATCAATTGCATGCAAAAAACATTACAGCAATGGTGCTTGCTGAGCAATTTGAACTTCAGCCACATGATATTGTTTATGTAACTTCTGCACCGCTTGCACGTTGGAACCGTGTAATAAGTTTATTATTACCATCAGTATCTACGGTTGATAACATAAATGATATTAACAACTAAAAGGTTTTTAAGAAAATGTTTGATTCAGTTTTAGTTGTATGTGCGGGTAACATATGCCGCAGTCCTACCGGTGAGTATGTATTAAAACAAAAGCTTGAAGGTAAAAATATTAAAGTATCGTCGGCTGGGTTAACCGCATTAGAGGGCAAGCCTGCCGATGCCACAGCAAAACAAATTGCACAAGCTAATGGTGTAAATATGGATGCCCACCAAGGCCGCCAATTAACATCAGCTTTGGTAGCGCAAAACAGCGTTATTTTAGTAATGGAAGAGCGCCATTTAAACGATGTACACGCCCGTTATCCAGAGGCACGCGGTAAAACCTTTTTATTAGGTAAGTGGATAAACAACGCCGAAATACCCGACCCATACCGCCAAAGCCAAGAGGCTTTTGAACACGTGTACACATTAATCGATAGCGCATGTAGCGCTTGGCAAAAGTATTTATAAGGAATGGCTAAATTAATGACTGCCCAGCCAAGTAATAAAAGTAAAAATACCGCACAACCCACTCAAGAAATCGACTTAATGGCACTATTGGGTGCATTGCTCGATCGTAAATATTTTATAGCCGGCATAACCGCATTATTTATGTTTGTAGGTGTGGTTTATGCTGTATTAAGCACACCGGTTTACCAGGCCACCGCCATGATTCAAGTAGAAGATGGCGGCGCATCTGTCCCAGGGTTTGACGATATGGCCGGTATGTTCGAAAGCACATCGGCCGCAGTAACAGAAATCGAGCTCCTTAAATCGCGCAGCGTAATTGGCGAGGCAGTAGATACATTAAAGCTTGATATAACAGCAGAGCCTAAGCTATTTCCATTTATTGGTAATCGCGCTTATCGTAAATTTATGCCAATGGAAGAGGGCGACTTAGCCGAGCCAAGCTTTGGTGCAAGTAGCTACGCTTGGGGCGGCGAAAACATAAATATTTTTAGGTTTGACGTACCACGCACAGCTGTAAACCAAAAGTTTACACTTGTAGCACAAACAAATAATGGCGTGGCGCTTTTAAATGCTGACGGCGAACAAATACTCGCTGGTAAAGTAGGTGAGGAGCTTACCAATGGTAAGTTTAACTTAACAGTACGCGAGCTTAATGCACGCCCAGGCACCGAGTTTTTACTTACACGCCATGATCGCCTAAATACAATACTTGATTTACAAGCCGCTATTGGTGCCAGTGAAAAAGGCAAAGATTCAGGCATAATAATTTTAAGCCTGCAAAGCACCAAGCCAAGTTATGCTGAAAAAGTGCTTGATAAAGTGGCTGCTATTTATGTACGCCGTAACGTAGAGCGCAACAGTGCTGAGGCACAAAAGTCGCTTGAGTTTTTAGAAGTACAACTACCAGAGATAAAAAAGCAACTTGAATACGCAGAGCAGCGGTTTAACGACTACCAAATAAAGCGCCAATCTATAAACATAACGCTCGAAACCCAAGGCGTACTTGAGCAAGTTGTAAAGCTTGAAACCAAACTACAAGAGCTAAACCTAAAGCGCTTAGAACTTGGCCGTAAATTCAAAAAAAACCACCCGTCATATCAAGGTATTGTTGAGCAAATTCAAGCGGTAGAAAAACAAAAAGACCAGCTAATTGGCGAGGTAGGTAGCCTGCCCGAAACCCAACAAGAGCTACTACGCCTTAAGCGCGATGTTGAGGTAAGCAACCAAATATATACACTGCTACTTAGTAAAACCCAAGAGCTCGACATAGTACGTGCAGGCACCGTAGGTAATGTACGTGTTATTGACTACGCCGAGGTAAACACCACAAAACCAGTAAAACCTAAAAAAGCACTAATAGTGGTTATGGCGACTATGCTTGGCGGTATGCTAAGTGTTGCAATTGTGCTTATACAAAAGGCCATGCATAAAGGGGTAGAAGACCCAAGCGAGATAGAAGCTCTAGGCATACCTGTTTATGCAAGTGTACCGCACTCAGACCATCAAGATAAGCTAACCGGCTTTACTAAAGCCCGTAAAAATAAAACGGCGAAGGCTAAAAGTATATTAGCGATCGATAACCCTGCAGACCTTTCAATAGAGGCACTACGTAGCCTACGTACCAGCTTACATTTTGCGATGATGGAAGCTAAAAACAATATTATTGCTATATCGGGCCCAAGCCCAGGTGTTGGTAAATCGTTTATATCGGTTAACTTAGCCTCGGTGCTTGCGCAAAGTGGTAAAAAAGTACTTATTATTGATGCCGATATGCGCAAAGGCTATTTGCAAACACAGTTTGGCTTAAAATGGGACAATGGCCTGAGTGACTACCTATCGGGCCGTTTAAACCTAGAGCAAGTTACTAAACCAACCAAAGTAGAAGGGCTAAATGTAATTACCCGCGGGCAAATACCACCAAACCCTTCAGAACTATTAATGCACAGCAACTTTAGTAAGCTGGTTGAAGAGGTAAGTGCTGCTTACGATATAGTAATTATAGATACCCCTCCAATACTCGCGGTAACCGACCCTGCAATAGTGAGTGCACACACAGGTACTACGTTATTGGTAGCACGCTTTGGCCAAAACCACCTTCGAGAAATAGAATTAACGCGAGACCGCTTTGATCAAAACGGTATTGATGTAAAAGGCGTTGTGTTTAATGGAGTAATACGTAAAGCAAGTAACGCCTATGGGTACTATGGTTATTATAACTATGAATATAAATCAGATCAGTAAATAAGCATATGAACTATATATTTTATTCTGTAACTGGTGATTATAACTCTTTTCACAGAAGAAGAGAAATAGAGGCGTTGGTAACTAAGAGTGCTGGGAAAGCATTGTATTTTAATAACCCTAAATTTATTCTTAAAGTTATTTATAATAAATTTAAGAATAAGGGCAAAAATAAAGTAGGGGAGAAAGCGAAGGGTAACATAAAAGTTGGTGACTTGATTACTCTGCTTCCGGTGTCATTAGCATTGAAAAGTAAATTTTTAATGCTTGTTTGTGTTACGCTACCAATTAAATTGCAAGTATACTTTGCAAAAAAATATTTTTTTAATGGTGAGAAATATATTAACTGGTTTTACAAGCCAGAACAGTATACTTATCTAAAAAATAATGGTGAATATATTTATCTTCATTATGATAATTATAAAGAAGATAGGAATTATAAGTTTTCGAGTAATAAAAACTTTGATGTAATATTAAAGTTGTGTGTAGAGGCTAGTTTAATTACATTAGTATCAAGCTCGAAACTTTATGAACGTTATAAGTCGTTTGATAACGAATTTATATATTATTACCCAAACGCTATATCAAGAGAGCTTGTTTATTCTGGGGTTCTGAAAATGAATGAGCAGCCCCAGAAAAAAATTGGCTTTATAGGTCAGTTGGATTCAACTTTTGATTATGACTTAATAAAAAAAGTAGCGCTGCACTATACGACTTATTCTATATTTTTGATCGGACCAGATAAAAATAAAGAAGCTGTCAATGAGCTGAAAGATATTAAAAACATTAGTTTGCTAGGTTTTCTGAGTTATGAGCAGCTTGCTGAGCAATTAGTAAATTTTGATTTAGGGATATGTCCTTATAAAGAAAGTGAGTTTAATCAGTATCGTAACCCACTTAAAATTATGGAGTATTTCTCTTATGGCTTACCAGTTGTAACAGTTAGTTGTGATATCAGTAAAGATATATCTAATCTAATATCAGTTGTAGACGATCATACACATTTCATTAAGGCAATTGAAAATGAGCTATCAAGTGACACCCTTGAAAAACGATATGCTCGTCAAAGCATAGCTAAGATAAACTGTTGGGATAACAGAGCCGAATTTATACTAAATAAGCTTAGCTTGCTGAATTAATATTCGCTGATAGTAGTTAGATTTCCTCGATATAGATTAGATCCCCTCGATATAGATTAGATTTCCTCGATATAGATTAGATTTCCTCGATATAGATTAGAGTAATGATTAGCAAAAAAATTTTTAAAAACACTATGATGCTGTATTTTAGGCAGATTTTACTACTTTTGGTAAGTCTGTATACTGTCAGAATTGTATTAGAAACTCTTGGTGTAGAAGATTACGGAATATATAGCGTAGTAGCAGGGATAGTAACCTTATGCTCTTTTTTGAGTGGAAGTATGGCTTCAGCTACCCAGCGTTTTTTTTCGTTTGCATTAGGTAAAAATGATGAAAAACTTCTAAAAACAACATTTATAGTCAATATTTCTATATTTGTTTTAATAGGTATAGTGATATTGGCCCTATTAGAAGGGCCTGGATTGTGGTTTGTTAGTAACCACTTAAATGTACCGATAGAACGTGCAGAAGAAGCTTACTTTTTATACCAATGCTCAGTTTTTACTTTCTTCTTTACAGTTCTAACGGCTCCATTGATTGCAATTATTATTTCACATGAAGATATGGAATATTTTGCATTAATATCCATAATAGAAGCGATAATAAAACTAGCAGCTGTGTTTGCTCTGGTTCATTTACCTGGTGATAAACTTGAAGTGTATGGCATTTTATTATTAATAGTTTCTATTTTTATTATGCTATGTTACGCGAGTATATGTTTTAAAAAATACGCAGAATGTCAATTACATACTTTCTATTGGGACTCTTCGCTTGTAAAAGAAGTGTTTTCGTTCACAGGTTGGAGCTTGTTTGGGCAACTATCAACTGCAGCGAGGTTACAAGCTGTAACAATACTTATTAATCAATTTTTTAATCCAAGTGCTGCTGCTGCAAGGGCAATAGCCATAACTATATCTTCAAAAATTAATATATTTTCTAATAACTTCAATACGGGCTTGTATCCCTCTATTGTAAAAAGCTACGCAAATAAGAATAATGAAGAGCTGTTTTCACTCATCTGCAATGGTTCAAAACTTACATTTTTCTTAATGTGGGTATTTGCTTTACCTTTACTTATTGAAATGGAAACCGTGTTAACTATTTGGTTAACAGACCTACCGGATCAAGTAGTTTTATTTTCAAAGCTAGCTTTAGTGGAGTCTTTGGTTTTATCAATTAGCTTACCGATTGCTACTGCCGCACGTGCACCAGGTAAAATGAAAGCGTATGAATTAACCTTAGGAATTTTACAATTATCGATTTTTGTCATTGCATATATTGTTTTAAATTTAGGGTTTCCTGCGTACAGTGTATTTGTCGTAGCAATAAGTATTAATGTTGTAATGTTTTTTGCTAGGTTGAAGTTAGTTTCTGGTTTAATTGGTTTACCTATACCGCTATTTATCAAACAAGCCTGTATCCCAATATCATCCTTGGTTATTATTTCTTCCTTATTTGCATATGTTAGCCATTTACTCTTACCTAATGGGATCTTTAGTTCCCTTTTTACTATTTTTAGCTGTATTTTAGTATCATCAATCACAATGTTTTATGTCGGGCTTGATAAGGCTTGGAGAGAAAAAGTTTTAACGCTGCTCAGAAAGAAAATTTTTAATAAGGAAAGGGCTAAGTGAAGGTATTATTACTTGGTGGCACTGGAGCTATGGGGGTGCATCTTGCTGCACTTTTATCAGAACGTGGCGATGAGGTTACGGTAACAACGCGTAGTAAAAAACAAAACGTAAATGAAGTAAATTATATAACAGGCAATGCCCATAACAATTTGTTTCTAGACGAGCTTTTAACTGCTCAGTGGGACGTTATTGTTGACTTTATGGTGTATTCAACATGTGTGTTTGAATCACGAATTGAAAAATTACTAAAAAATTGTGGTCAATATGTATATTTAAGTTCTGCTCGAGTCTATGCAGAGTCATCAACGCCCTTAACAGAAAATAGCCCGAGGTTGCTAGATACGACAAATGATAAACAATATTTAGAAACTGATGAATACGCATTAACGAAAGCTAGACAAGAAAATGCGCTTTTTGCATCATCTAAAAAGAACTGGACTATTATACGTCCGTATATAACTTACAGTGAAAAAAGGTTACAACTAGGTGTGCTTGAGAAAGAAGCGTGGTTGTATAGAGCCTTAAAAAAAAGACCTATAGCATTTTCAAATGATATAAATGAAAAAGTTACTACTCTAACTTATGGTATGGATGTTGCCAGAGGAATCGTATCTCTGATCGGCCATGAAGATGCATTAGGAGAGGCTTTTCACATTACTAACGATAAAAGCCTTAAGTGGCAAGAAGTATTAAGCCTTTATAGTGATGTGTTAGAAAAGTACCACAACATACTCCCTAAAGTCAGCTTACAAAATATGGTAGATTTTACCGCTCATCATACTGCTACATTCCAAATCAAATATGATAGACTTTACGATCGAAAGTTTGATAATAGTAAGATCAACCAGTTTATCGATACTAGTAGTTTTATAGACCCGGTTGAAGGTTTGAAGAAGTGTTTAAATACTTTTTTAGATGCTCCCCAATTCCTTGCAATAAATTGGCCTAAGGAAGCAATTAAAGATAAGCAGCAAAGTGTATTTACAAGCCTTTCAGAGTTAACGGGTCTTAAAAATAAAGCTAGATATGTATACTACAGATTTAAATAAACGGAATTCACAAACATGAGTCAATTAATTACAAAAGAAAAAAACGCACAGATAATAATTTCATTGTTAAAGGCCCACGGGATCCGTTTGGTTGTGGCTTCACCAGGTACAACTAACGTTGCATTAATTGGTAGTATTCAGAATGATCCTTATTTTACAATCTACTCATCTGTTGATGAGCGCTCTGCCGCATATCTTGCCTGTGGCTTAGCAGAAGAAAGTGGTGAGCCAGTTGTAATCAGCTGTACAGGGGCTACAGCCTCTAGAAACTACGCGCCAGGCCTAACCGAAGCTTATTATAGAAAGTTACCTGTATTGGCTATTACATCAATGCAGCAGTTCGGAAGGGTTGGACATAATGTTGCACAAGTTATTGATCGTAGTGTAATACAAAATGATGTTGCGAAATTTAGTGTTGAATTGCCTGTAGTAAAAGATGCAGAGGATTTATGGGATTGTGAGGTAAAGGTGAACAAAGCTATTTTAGAGCTTACTCGAAATGGTGGTGGGCCTGTTCATATCAATTTACCGACTACATATACGCTTCCTTTTGAAAATAAAGAACTACCTAAATACCGTGTTATAAACAGGGTAACAGTAAATGATAAAATGCCTGAGTTATCAGGACGGGTTGCTGTATTTATTGGCGCACATAAAAAATGGACAGAGGAAGAAACGGAAGTGCTGGATAAGTTTTGCGAAACTTATAATGCGGTAGTTTTTTGTGACCACACAAGCGGTTATAAAGGCAAACATAGGTTGCTTTTTTCATTAGTAGCGACCCAAGATGTTATGGATATATCTCAATTTAAACCAGATGTAATGATACATATTGGAGAGGTAAGCGGTGACTATGCGAGTATTTCTTTAGCAGGTAAGTCCGTCTGGAGGGTTAGTGAAGATGGTGAAATTAGAGATCCGTTCAGAAAATTAAGATACGTTTTTGATATGAGAGAAAAAGATTTCTTTTTGACTTATAGCCAAAAAAGCATTCAATCATCAACTCAAGAGTCTAACTACTTTACCGAGTGTTTTGAAGCCCTTGAAAGTGCAAAATCAAACCTACCTGACCTTCCTATTTCAAATATCTGGGTCGCCTCACAAATTGCTCATAAAATTCCAGGCTCTTCTGTCGTGCATTTAGGCATACTAAATAGTTTACGTTCATGGAATTTTTTTGAAGTTCCAAAGAGTGTCTCGACTTCATCAAATGTTGGTGGTTTTGGAATTGATGGCGTACTTTCTACATTAATTGGTTCGTCACTTGCTGATCCTGAAAAGTTAAACTTTTGTGTTTTAGGTGACTTAGCTTTTTTCTATGATATGAATGTTATGGGAAACAAGCATGTTGGTAGGAATGTTAGGGTTCTAATTATAAACAATGGTAAAGGTACGGAGTTTAGGCAGTATAATCACCATGCGGCTTACTTTGGAGAGGGAGCTGATGAGCTGATAGCTGCCGCAGAACACTTTGGAAATAAGTCTTCGTCTTTGGTAAAAAATTACGCTGAAAACCTAGGATTCGAGTATCTTAGTGCAGCCTCTAAAGAAGAGTTTGCTTTACATACAGAAAAGTTTCTAAATGCAGAAATAACTGAGCAGCCTATCCTTTTCGAAGTCTTTACTGATAGTGATGAAGAGAGCAAAGCTTTAGAGCTAATTAGGAATATTTCAGAAGATCGCGCCTATAAAATGAAAAAGAAAGCTAAGAAAATGATAGGGTCAACTGGTATGAATGTTTTAAGAAAGACTTTAAAAAAATAAAAAGTCAAAACTAGAATTGATTAAAAGAGAAATTAATGAGTAATAAAAAAATTGGAATTATAACGTTTCACAATGCACATAATTATGGTGCTGTGTTACAAGCTTATGGTTTATATCGTAAGCTTCAACTTCTAGGCTTTGAATCAGAATTTATACAAGATGCTAATGATACAGTTGGAAAAAAATACAGCCTTTATCCATCTTATAAAAATAAACCTTTACTTAGCTTTTGTAAATCTTGGTTATTGCTTTTAGCAGATTACAAAAGAAAGAGTAAACGTTCTTCTGCCTTTAATGATTTTATAGAAAACTACTTACCTACCTACGACCTTAATCGAGGTTGTAAAAGTTATTCCCATGTCGTACTGGGAAGTGACCAGATATGGAACTTCAACATAACAAGTGGTATCCAAAACATATACTTTGGTGAGAATGAAAATATCAGAACAGAATCAGTTTTTTCTTATGCCGCAAGTATGGGGAATGGTATGGAAGCTTCAAATTTTACCCCTAGCTTTAAGAGTAAATTGGAAGGTTTGAGTGCAATAGGAGTGCGTGAAAAATCTTTAAGTGATGAGATAAAGGACAATTTCGATTTAGAGTCAGTCGTAACATTGGATCCTACTTTGTTGCTAGAGAACGAAGAGTGGAATAAGTTATTGTCTTCTAAAGAAAGCACTGATAACCCATACTTACTTGTTTATGAAGTGGAGAAGAATTCAAATACGGCTGCGGTCGTGGAGTATGTAAAAAATAAGCTTGGGTTAGAAGTGAAAGTAATTTCATCAAAAATAAAAGCGGGTGAATCAAAGAGCAACATCACAACAGCCTCTCCGCGGGAGTTTTTGAGTTTATTTAAAAACGCATCGTTTGTTGTAACTACAAGCTTCCATGGAACAGTATTTTCGCTAATCAATGAAGTACCATTTTTTACGATTAAATTTAATTCTAAAGTGGATTTGCGATCCAGTGGTTTACTCGGCTCAGTTGAATTATGTGATAGACATATCGAATCAATAGCAGATGTTGACGAGCTGACAATTGACTTTACTAATGCAAAAGAGAATTTATCAGCACTGCGCATTAAATCTGAAACTTATTTGTTAAATTCTTTAAATGAAATAAGCTAAACCTCGCGTTAGCTAATGTAATACAGGCTTGATATGTTTAAAAAAGTAGTTTTGTTTTTAAAAAAACTTTTTAATTTAATTACTAGTTTTGAAAATAAACTAGCGTTAGGGATAAAAATAAATTACTTCCAAGGGTTATCATTAAGTGCAGAGGGTACACTTATTGAGAAAAACTCCGGTGGTCGTAAAGAGTTGATAGTTAGTTTTACGACCTATAGCAAAAGAATACATGATGTACATTTAGTTGTTGAGTCAATCGCACAGCAAACATTAAAACCTGACCGTTTTATTTTATGGCTCGATGAAGACGAATTTACTCTAGATAGTATTCCTCTTATTTTAAAAAAGCAGATGGCAAGAGGGTTGGAGGTTCGTTTCTGTCCTAATTACAAGTCATATAAAAAGTTGATACCTACTGTAGAGTTGTTTCCTGATGCGAATATTGTAACTATTGATGATGATGTGCTTTACCCACACGACATGTTAGAGCTTTTGCACCGCGAGCATCTAGCTCACCCTGAAAGTATTATTGCACACTGCACAAGAAAAATGACTTATGATAAAAGTGGCAAAGTTGGTAATTATCGCTCTTGGAAGCATGAAGAAAAAGTTACTGAACCGAATTTTGATTCTGTTGCTATAGGGGTTGGTGGCGTTCTTTATCCAACGAACTCGTTAAGTTCTGAATGTTTAAATATTGAAAACTTCTCAACGCTTGCACCTAATGCAGATGATATTTGGTTTAAAGCAATGGCCTTACTAAATAATACAAAACATAAAAAAGTATCAGACGACCGTGATTTTAAGTCAAGGTTTCTAGTGATTGAAAGTTCTCAGGACATTGCGCTAGCAAACAGTAATATGCTACAGGAAAACAGAAATGATCTTCAAATAAATGCTGTATTTGAAAGGTATGGATTGCCTATAAACCCTTCCATTTCTTCAAAAGTTTAAAGTAGGTTGATTTGGCTCCTTATTTTTTAATACCTATTATTATTTTACTAACAAACTTGTTTCGTGTGAGTGAAAAAAGTTCTTTCCAGCTTTGCTTTTTTTTATTGTTAGCATTTTTTGCCGGTGCTAGAGGCGCTGGTGTTGATCTAGATTTTGCGAATTATTATAACCTTTGGTATCGAACATATTCTTTCTATGAGTTGCTTGTTGAGCCTATTCCTAAATTAATTTTTCAATTATCTTATATTTTAGGGCTTTCGTTTAATTTTGCATTGTTAGTTTTTTCTACAGTTACAATGCTTTTATTGTATAAAGCATGTGCTTTACTTAATGCTAATAGGTGGGTTTTCCTATTTTTGTATACGGGTTACTTTTTTTATATTCAAACTATGATGCAAATAAGGTTTTCGTTAGCGCTTGCTTTTTTTGTTTATGGCAACCTTCTCTTAGATAGAAATAAGTTACTGGGTTGTATTTGGTTATTTTGCTCCGTACTTTCCCATCAGTCTATGTTTTTGCTATTAATTATGATGCCCATAATTAGAATAAATAACTTGAATTTTACATTATATTTGTCTGCCATAGCTTTTCTTATGCAATTTTTGTCTATTTTTCAATATAGCTTTGTTAATACATTTTTCCAAGTAATACTGATGTTTGTTGAAAGTGAAAAAGTATTAAGGTATTACAATGATTTTAATGCATATGTTACTACTCCAATTAATGTTTTTAATTCAATAAATTTTTTAAATATCACACTTTTGACTTGGTGTGCTTGGAATATCAAGGTTGTTCCATCCGAGTTAAGAAAGTATGGTTACTTTTTTATAAATAGTATGCTGCTAGGCCTTATTTTTCTCAACCTATTAAGGGAGTTGTCATCTTTTAGTTTTAGGTTTTATGAAATGATGTTCTTCTTCTTGCCACTCTTGGTTGCTTTAGTTTATAAGTATTCAAATTTTAGCTACAAAACTATTACTGTTTTCTTTTCAACTCTTTACGTTTATGTGTCACTGTATCAAATAACATATGGAACATCAGTTATAGCTGAGTACAAAACGGCTTTATTTAGTTAGTGGGAGTATAGTGGATATTTTAATAAGTGTTGTTATTACAACTCACAATAGGTTGGAATTACTAAATAGAGCATTGTCCTCTTTAGAAAATCAAACATTCACGGATTTTGAAGTCATAGTATCTGATGATTGTTCTAATGTAGATGTACATGACTTTTTGGAAAATTATAAAAAACATAGCCAGTTAACTATACGATATCGCCGCAATAGTGAGAACAAAGGCGCCTGCTATACCCGTAATGAAGGTATCAAGATAGCTAGAGGGAAATACATTGCAGGGTTGGATGACGATGATGAGTTTACACCCAATAGATTAGAAGTGCTGTTTAATGCATATAAACCAGAATACTCTTTCATAACCTCTAATACTACCGTAGTCAAAAAGTCGGGCCAGACGACTTTGTTTAAGTCTGAGAGGCTAATTAACCTTAAGGATATGTTGTGGGGAAATATAGCCGGTACACAAGTTTTAACGGAAAAAGCTAAACTTTTAGAGTTAGGGGGGTTCGATGAGGAGCTCACCTCAGCACAAGATGCCGATATGTGGTTAAGGCTAATTGAATGCTATGGTCCAGCTTTAAGGCTTAATGAGCCTTTATATATTTTACATACAGAGCATGAGCAGGGTCGTATTTCCACTTCAAAAAATAAAATTAAGGGCCTATTACATGCTTATAACAAACATTCGAATAAAATGAATGAAAATCAAAAGTCTCTACATAAGTTTAAATTGGAGCTTTACAAAAGAGATAAAAAGCTAACTCTTTCAGTTTTAAAATGTTTTTCTTTTGGTTTTATACCTTACTTAATTTACAGAAAGCTATTCATTTAACTTTACAGGGCCGTTTCATGGAATTTTGTGTTTTAAAAGACAAAGAAAAGATTGAGTTTGAAAGCTTTAGTTTGTTTAAAGGTTGGGCTGAAAAAAGCTTGGGCTTAAATTTCATTGGGAATGATATCTCTTTTTTTAGTGTTAGCTTAGCTACAAGGCTTTTTATTTTTAAATTCGATGACGTACTTTATGTGTCTGATTCTTTAGCTGGTGTAACAGATTATCTAAAAAACTCTGAAGAGCTGCCTGATAGTGTTGGGTTTTATAAAAAGTTTGGTTTTATCTTGCCGCCATTTACTCAGTATTCAGGTGTGTATATAACAGCTCCCTATATTCGTTTTGATATTAGTGAAATTGGTATTAAGTATAGTTCTTACTATCCAAGCATAGATAGCTTGGCTACCAACAGCACCCCCTCATTAGAGCAAGAATTAAGTGCTTTTTTTTCTAAATTAGACCCTAGTATTAAACTTGATATATTAGTTAGTGGGGGGATTGACTCGTCAGCTTTGCTAGGTTTCGTAAATGATAAATTTACTTTATCAAAGTCGATAATGTGTCAAATGACCAGCCTACCGAAAGAAGGCATTATTGCAAATGAACTTTGTGATTCTATTCGTATTCCCTTTGAGTCTCATAATTTGGATACAGATTTAAGTAATAGAGCATCTGAATTTATTGACGAAACTGGTGAATATATCTCAGATTCAATCTCCTTAGTTTTTCCAGAGTTGTTTGATAGAATATCTGAACCTCACCAGGCAAAGTATTTGATAGATGGTCAAGGAGCTGACTCTCTTTTAAATGGGTTGCCACTTGATAAGGTTTATACACTCTGGACTAGGCTTTCTTGGGCTAAGTATTTATTTTATCCTTTGTCGAAGTTACCTATCTATAAAGATAAAAGCAGCCCTTTGAAGCGAAAGTTATACCGCTTTAGTAAAGCTATTAAATGTTTAACACAGTTAGATTTTAGGAATTCAATTCTGTGTGCAATGACTGAAGATGAAAGTATTACTACAGACCATGAAAAATATTTTTTATCAGAGTTAGAAGATCTCCATAATAAATATCAAGATTGGCACTTAGTTTTAAGAGTGGTTTATTTATTTAGAGTATTACCAGCACGGGAAATGCAAAAGTATCTCCTTGCAAAAAAATATAATATAAACATCGTGGCTCCTTTTTTAGATGATGACTTGATAAATGCCTACCTGTTTACACCTAATAGTGAGACGATTAAAAAAGGGATTTATAAATACCCAATTACGATCTTGGCCCAGCGCTATTGGCCCGGCTATTTTGAGACTTCTAAAACATCCCCATTTCAAATCAATTATCGCCTAGGCCTTAATGATATTAAGTCATTTTCGATTGAAAAGATAAGAAAAGCGATAAATGGAACCAGTAACTCATGAAACCGTCAAGACTTTTATTTATAGTTAATGTTGACTGGTTTTTCATTTCACACCGTTTGCCAATCGCCCAAAAGGCTCTAGAAGAAGGTTACAAAGTTATTATTGCTTGCCGCTTCACTGAGCACAAAGCAGAGCTTGCTGCTATGGGGTTTAACGTTGTTGAGGTTCCATTTAGCCGAAGTGGCGGTGGGGTTAAAGCAGAAATAAACACGATAAAAGCTATTAAGCAAGTTATTGAAGATGTTAAACCTAGCCTGATACACGCAATTACTATTAAGCCTGTGCTTTATACTGGCATAGCATTAAAAACAGTTAAGAAAGATATTCCGTTTGTGGCTGCAATTTCTGGCTTAGGCTATGTATTTACTGCTAATACATTTAGAGCGAAAGTAACGAAGTTCATAGCATCTGCATTCTATAAGGTTGCTCTTTCACAAAAGCTTAAAACTGTTATTTTTCAAAATACATCTGATGAGGCAATACTAACCCGAGTTGCTAAGCTCAATAGCACTGATAAATTTTTAATTAAAGGATCAGGTGCGGATTTATCTGTTTATAGGTTTGAACCAGAGAACCAAGCTCCACCACTAAAGGTTGCTATGGCGTGCCGTTTATTAATAGAAAAAGGTGTATATCAATATATTGAAGCGGCAAGAGTAGTCAAAAAGACTCACTCTGATGTTGAATTTTTACTAATTGGTACACCCGATTTAGAGAATCCTAACTCTGTAAAGCAAACAGAAATTGACACTTGGGTTAAAGATGAGGTCATCAGCTATCTAGGACACAGAAATGATATCCCCGATGTTTTTTCTAGTAGCAGCATTGTGTGTTTACCATCTTTCTACGGTGAGGGGGTGCCAAAAGTCTTAATTGAAGCGGCTGCATGCGGTCGAGCTATTGTAACAACTGATAACCCCGGTTGTAGAGATGCTGTTATTGAAGGTGAAACAGGCTTAACTGTGCCTGTGCGAGATTCAGATAAGCTAGCTGAAGCATTAATTCGCTTAATCGAAGATACACAGCTTAGGTCTAATATGGGGCTGAAAGCTCGTAAATTTGCAGAGCAAGAGTTTGATGTTAATAGTGTTGTTGATAAACATTTAGAAATTTATAGCGCATTATTAGCGAGGGATAACCAATGATTGCTTTAACAGGTTATACAGGTTTTGTGGGTAGTGTAATGTTGAGAAGGCTCGAACCTGATAATGTTTTACTTTTAGGCCGTAAAGCACCATCAAGTTATCCCCATTTTAATTTTTTTGATTTGTCTGATACGCAAAATCTTGATCTTAAAAGTTGTTTGAGGCCGGTCAATGTACTTATACACAGTGCTGCACGAGTTCATGTAATGAACGATAATGCAGTTGACCCACTTTCAGAGTTTAGAGCTATTAATACCATTGGAACACTCAAATTAGCTGAACAAGCAGCGAAAGCAGGTGTAAAGCGCTTTATTTTTTTGAGCTCCATTAAAGTTAATGGTGAGGGCGCAACTGGCAAACTACCCTTTAAAATAACCGATAAACATGCTCCTGAAGATCCATATGGTATCTCTAAATCCGAAGCTGAACAACAATTGTTAGAGCTTGGCAGACAAACAGGTATGGAGATAGTTATTATTCGCCCTCCGCTAGTGTACGGTGAAGGTGTTAAAGCTAACTTTGCATCTTTAATGAAGTTGGTTGATAAAGGTTTTCCACTACCGTTTAGATTGATTAGTAAAAATAAACGAAGTTTAGTATCCGTTTATAATTTAGTTGATTTAATTAATGTGTGTGTCGGTCATCCCGATGCAGCGAACCAAGTATTTTTAGCGAGCGATGATCGCGATTTATCTACTGCTGAAATGGTTGAGCTTATGGCAGAAGTACAAGGTAAGCCCAACTTGGCTATACCTGTACCAGTGTGGTGTTTTAAGTTTGTCGGTAAATTATTAGGTAAGCAAGCAGTGATAGACCGCTTAACAGGTTCATTACAATTGGATATTACACATACAAAAAAAACACTTAATTGGACACCACCATACTCTGTAGAAGATGGTTTTAAACTGGCAGCTAAAAAACTCTCAAAAAATTAATGGATTTATAAATGATACGTTTACTCGACCTTTTATTTTCACTATTTGGTTTATTATTTACGTCACCATTTTTAGTGATTCTATACATCATTGGTTTGTTTGATACCGGCTCACCGATATTTACCCAAGAGCGGGTAGGGCGTAACAAAAAACCGTTCACTCTTGTTAAATTTAGAACTATGACTGTTGATACAGCATCTGTAGCAAGTCATTTAGCGAGTACAGCATCGATCACTCCTTTTGGAGGTTTTTTACGTAAGACAAAACTCGATGAATTACCGCAGCTCTGGAATGTACTAAAAGGTGAAATGAGCTTAGTTGGCCCTCGCCCTGGATTGTTTAACCAAGAAGAATTAACACAAGCACGTGAAGCTAAAAATGTATTTAACGTACGCCCTGGTATTACCGGCCTTGCTCAAGTTAACGAAATTGATATGTCTACCCCTGAGTTACTTGCCAAAACAGACCGTGAAATGATAGATACTATGACTATCGGTAACTACTTTAAATATATATTAATGACTGTTATGGGCAGTGGTAGTGGTGATAGAGTTCGATAGCTCTTACTTTTAATAATTTAAGAAAGGTTTTATTTTTTATAATGTTAAACAACCTTTCTTTACGCGTTAATTTAAACTTAAAAACCATCTGGGCATAGATAAAGCGTTCGCTTTATCACACGAATAATAATTTCAATAAAATTATGTGTTTTCTTCAGTAATTTATGTGTGTAGTTTGTTGATTACCCTTTAAGCTTCTCTATAAACTGGCCGCGAACAATTATACTTATTACAATCCACATGTTGTTTAATCAAAATAATTAATGGGCAATGCCCTCTACATAAACCTCACAGGAACTAACAATGGATAGTTTTATTCGCTCAATTTTAAATGCTTCTCGCGCTAAAAAGCGGATTATTACACTTTGTATTGATTCATTATTCATCACTTCAGCGTTCTGGCTAGCATTAATTGTTAGGTTAGATAGCTTTGAGCCACTTCAGCGTTTAGACAATTGGCTGTTATTGGCAGTGTTAATACCTGTTAGCTTATATACATTTATAAGCTTAGGTTTATATCGTGCCGTACTTAGGTATATGAACTCACAAGCTATTTGGGCAATAGTTTTAGGTACTGTTATTACAACGGTTAGTTTAGTTTTAATTGCCTTTATTTTGGGTGTAAATATACCCCGTACTATGCCATTTATTTTTGCGTGGCTTTGCTTGTTAACAGTGGGTGGAGCACGTGTTTTAGTACGTGCGATTATCGGTAAAATGACAACCAATAAAAAAGAATCTGTGATTATTTATGGTGCAGGCTCTGCTGGCCGGCAATTAGCTACAGCATTAGGTGCAGGGCCTGAGTATTTTGTTAGCGCCTTTATTGATGATGACATATCAAAACACGGATCTATTATTCAAGGTATTCCCGTTATTAATTTCCAAGGAGTTTACGAACTAATAGATAAACGAAAAGTTAGTAAAGTTTTATTAGCACTGCCTAGTGAAACACGTGCTCGGCGAAAAGAAATTTTGGCACAATTAGAACCGCTCGCGGTTAAAGTGCTTTCTATGCCAGGTATGGCCGATGTTGTGGAAGGTAAAGCAAAGCTTGCTGAAATAACCGAAGTAGGCGTAGAAGACTTACTTGGCCGTGATCCTGTAGCCCCTAACAGTGATTTAATGACAGCTAATATTACCAATAAAGTTGTAATGGTTACCGGTGCAGGTGGTTCTATAGGCTCTGAGCTTTGTAGGCAAATAGTAAAACAGCAGCCAACTAAATTAGTGTTATTTGAACAAAGCGAGTTTGCTCTATATTCCATAGAAAAAGAGCTATGCGAATACATAACAAATAACAACTTTGAAATAGAACTAGTACCAATTATGGGCTCTGTACAGCGCATTAATCGCCTAGAAACCGTAATGACTGCATTTGGTGTTAAAACGGTTTACCACGCAGCGGCTTATAAACATGTGCCGTTAGTTGAGCATAATGTTGTTGAGGGGGTGCGTAATAACGTATTTGGTACTTATTACGCTGCAAAAGCAGCAGTAAACGCAAAGGTAGAAACTTTTGTGCTTATATCAACAGATAAAGCAGTACGCCCTACCAATGTAATGGGCGCCACTAAGCGTATGGCAGAGCTTGCATTGCAAGGGTTAGCGCAAGAGCAAGGCGTTAAACATAAAACGCGATTTTGTATGGTACGGTTTGGCAATGTATTAGGTTCTAGCGGTTCTGTAGTGCCCCTATTTCGCAGGCAAATAAAAGAGGGCGGCCCAATTACGCTAACTCACCCTGATATAACTCGCTTTTTTATGACTATCCCCGAAGCTGCGCAATTAGTGATTCAAGCAGGCGCAATGGGTAAAGGTGGTGATGTGTTTGTACTTGATATGGGGGAGCCTGTAAAAATTAAAGACCTTGCTACTAAAATGGTTAGACTTTCAGGGTTTGAAGTTAAAAATGACACTAATCCTCACGGCGACATAGAGATTAAATGTACAGGTTTACGCCCAGGTGAAAAGCTTTATGAAGAGCTATTGATAGGCGATAACGTAGGGGAAACGTCACATGAACGTATAATGACCGCCAACGAGGTTATGTTGCCTTTATCTGAATTTAACGTATTTATTGAAGCCTTAGATATTGCTTGTCATAACTTTGATCACGAGTCAATACGTCAATTATTGATAGATGCCCCAACTGGTTTTAATCCAACTGATGGTATATGTGACTTAGTATGGAATGCCAAAAAAGACAATATTAACCAAGAAAAACAAAATGTTGTGAATATAAAAGGTTAAATTTAACTTCAGCTAATGCTCTTGGCAGAGTCCAACAGAAATGTAATAGCTGATGTAATACTTCTCTGGTAAAATAAATGCTACTAATCATCAATTAAATCTTAAAGGAATAACATGAAAATTGCCGTGGTAGGTACAGGCTATGTAGGCCTTTCGAACGCTATGCTTTTGTCGCAACATAACGAAGTGGTTGCACTTGATATTGACGAGAAAAAAATAGCTCTTTTAAACGATAAGCAGTCACCAATTGTTGATACAGAAATTAGTGAGTTTTTAACGCGTGATGACTTAAATTTTATAGCCACTACTGACAAGGTAGCCGCTTATAAAGACGCTGATTACGTAATTATAGCTACACCCACTGACTACGATGTTGAAAACAACTACTTTAATACTAGCTCTGTTGAAGCCGTAATTAAAGATACTATGGCGCATAACCCTAATGCGGTCATGGTGATTAAGTCGACTATCCCGGTAGGCTTTACGGCTGATATTAAGCAGCAACTTAATGCTGAAAACTTAATATTCTCTCCTGAATTTTTACGTGAAGGCAAAGCGCTGTACGATAACTTACACCCGTCACGTATTGTTGTAGGTGAGCAAAGCGAGCGAGCAACTGTTTTTGCTAACTTACTTAAGCAAGGTGCAATTAAGCAAGATGTTGAAGTGCTATTCACTGACTCAACAGAAGCTGAAGCGATTAAGTTATTTTCTAACACTTACCTTGCTATGCGAGTTGCTTATTTTAATGAGCTTGATAGCTACGCAGAAGCACATGGCTTAAACTCTAAGCAAATTATACAAGGTGTAGGCCTAGACCCACGTATTGGTAACCATTACAACAACCCGTCGTTTGGTTATGGTGGCTACTGTTTACCAAAAGACACCAAGCAACTACGTGCTAACTACCAAGATGTACCAAACAATATTATTGGCGCAATTGTAGATGCCAATACAACACGTAAAGACTTTATTGCCGACTCAATTATTAAGCGCAGCCCTAAAGTGGTAGGTGTGTACCGTTTAGTAATGAAAACAGGGTCTGATAACTTTAGAGCCTCTGCCATTCAGGGCATTATGAAGCGTATTAAAGCCAAAGGCATTGAGGTTGTTGTATTTGAACCCGTGCTTGAAGAGAGCGAGTTTTACCACTCACGCGTTATAAAAGATTTAAATGAGTTTAAGCAAATATCTGATGTAGTAGTTTCTAACCGTATGGTTGAAGAGCTTAGCGACATTGCAGATAAAGTGTATACACGTGATTTATTTGGTAGTGATTGATTGGATAATAGGTTAAAGGTTAAAGGCTAAAGGCTAAAGGCTAAAGGCTAAAGGTTGAAGGCTTGAGATTAAAGACCGAAGGTTAAAGATTTAAGGCTTAAAGTTAATTTATAGTAGGGGGCGTTGTGCAATTTGAAGATTTAAACGTTTGGCAACGCTCTGCGGACTCAGCTTGTGAAGTTTTTATTTATTTTAAGACTAGTAAGCAATTTGGGCTAAAAGATCAAATTACACGATCTGCATTATCAATTTCATCAAATATTGCAGAGGGGTATGAAAGGAAAACTGCTAAAGACTACTGTCGTTTTCTCTCTTACTCTAAAGGTAGCTATGGAGAGCTTCGTTCACAGCTATATATTGCCTTAAAAATTGGTGAGGTAGATACAAAAACAGCAGAAGCTTGGATAGTAGAATCTAAGCAGCTATCAAAAATGATATCTTCCTTAATGAAAACGATTGAAGCTTGGGATTAGGTTTTTTTGAGTTGTTATCTTTCTACTTTGACCTTTGAACTATGACCTTTGACCTTTGACCTTTGACCTTTGAACTTTCACCTTTAATCTTTCGACCTTCCCAAACTTAGGAATTTTATGAAGTATTTAGTTACAGGTGCAGCGGGTTTTATTGGTGCTGCAACGTGCCAAAAATTATTGGCTGCTGGCCATGTTGTTGTTGGTATAGATAACCTTAACGATTATTACGATGTAAATTTAAAGTTGGCACGTTTAGCGCAGTTTGAAAGCCATGATAATTTTACGTTTATTAAGCTTGATATAAGCGAACGTGCTGCAATGAGCGAGTTATTTGCAGCACAGCAGTTTGATAAAGTAATACACTTAGCTGCGCAAGCGGGTGTGCGTTACTCAATAGAAAACCCAGATACCTATGCTGATTCTAATTTAGTAGGGCATTTAAATGTGCTTGAAGGATGTAGACATAATAATGTTAAGCACCTTGTTTATGCATCATCTAGCTCTGTTTATGGCCTAAACGAAAAAACGCCATTTGAAACTACCGATAGTGTTGACCACCCTGTATCGTTTTATGCGGCAACTAAAAAAGCAAATGAGCTAATGGCTCACAGCTATTCGCATTTATATAGCTTGCCTACCACTGGGCTGCGCTTTTTTACGGTTTATGGCCCGTGGGGGCGCCCTGATATGGCGCCGTATATTTTTACTAAAAAAATACTCGCCGGCGATACTATTGATATAAACAACAATGGTGATATGTGGCGCGACTTTACTTACATAGACGATATTGTAGAAGGTGTTGTACGCGCTGCCGATGTTATACCTAAAGCAAACCCTGACTGGCGAGTAGAGAGCGGTTCGCCAGCTACTAGCTCTGCCCCTTATGCGGTTTATAATATTGGCCACGGTAGCCCAATAAACCTAATGAAGTTTATTGAAGCAATAGAAGGTGAGCTTGGTACCGAGGCAAATAAAAACTTTCGCGAAATGCAAGCGGGCGATGTTTATAAAACATATGCTGACACGCAGGATTTGTTTAATGCGACTGGCTATAAGGCCCAAGTAGGTGTTAAGCAAGGCGTTAGTGAGCTAATTAAATGGTATAAAGACTTTTATAAATAAGCTTTATAGCGAAGTAAACACTGCTTTTTTTAAAGGCAGTGTTTACTTAAAAATAGTTTAATTTACATTTTGATAGCTAAAAGCTAAAAGCTAAAAGCTAAAAGCTAAAAGCTAAAAGCTAAAAGCTAAAAGCTAAAAGCTAAAAGCTAAAAGCTAAAAGCTAAAAGCGAAAATCTAAATGCTAATAGATACAAGATTATTTAGATTAGACAGATA
>NZ_PNCY01000056.1:0-72743 GCF_005887105.1 Pseudoalteromonas sp. S2893
GAGCCTGTTAAAGCAGAGCCAAAAGCAGCTGAACAAAAAGATGCCAATGCAAAAACGGTTATAAGCAAAGGGGCTGCAAGCGCGCCTATGGCTCAACCGACACCAGTTGCTGATAGCGACGTAAAGTATACATCAGTTGCCATGGCACACGATAAGCGTGAGTTAGTTCCTGATAGTGGCTTACGCGCAGGGTCAATTAAACCTGCAGGTCGTGCTAGTTCAGACATGACTAAAACAATGAGCGCTGAGTAACCCTTAGCCTCATTAAAAAGCCGCGCTATGTAAAAATAGCGCGGCTTTTTTGTTTTAATACCTGTCTTGTCCTGAAATGTATTTTCTCATTTACTCCTCTTTCACTTCTCTTTGTGCAATAGATCTTTATTAGCAAATAATAAACAGCTGCGTTGCTTCTCGCGCAAGCAAGCTTTGCGCCTACAGCCTAAATTTAGCATCGTGGCTATTTTTACTTGTAGACGCACAACTTGTTGCCGTGACGGGCAAAGCCCGTAATAAACCCATATTCACAAAGAGGATAAGAGACGCTGCGCTTTTAGAGAAAAAATGAAAAAACAATTGTTTAAATTGGTGTGGTTTTCTCATTTTCTTCTCATTCACTTCCCTTTGTGCAATAGATCTTTATTTGCAAAAATAAATAGCTGCGCTGCTTCTCGCGCAAGCTAGCTTTGCGCCTGCAGCTTAAATTTAGCATCGTGGCTATTTTTACTTCTGGACGCACAACTTGTTGGTGTGACGGGCAAAGCCTGTAATAAAGGATTTATCCTCGAAGAGATTTAGAGGCGCTGCGCTTTAGAGCATTAATAAAACTAAATTAAAGGTAATAAAAAAGCGCGATAAAAATATCGCGCTCTTAAATCGGCTTTTAACTAGATCAAATGAGTTTATTCGCTTTCATTTTCCATAAAGCGCTGTAACTGATCTTTTAAGTTTGGTGGAATGCCTTTAATAACCAGTGTATCGGTCGCTTCATTGTAAGTTACGCGCTCACCTAAATGTTTACGCTCAAAACTAACACTAACACCGCCCCCTAAACCCGAAAACTTAACCATACTGGTCACCGTTTTTTTATCGACCGGGAAAGAGTCTTCTAAGTCGTAGCTTTGCTCTTTGCAAAAGTTATCAAACGGACTATCGTCACCTTTCGTTAGCGTAGCCGAGAGCTCAGTAACGCTTGCATCTTCACCCGTGGTCACGCAATCGTTACAGTAGTCAAATACTTGCTTACGTAATTCGTCTTTTTCTGATTTATCGAATGACTGCTCCGATAAATAGTCTTCAACGGCATTAAGCATCACTTGGCTTTGTTGTTTAGGGTCTATGCCCTCTTCACAACCTAAAAAGTCTAAGAAAAAGTCTGCTACTTTTCGACCTGCTCGCCCTTTAATAAAAGAGATATAGCGATTGTCCTCAGCTTGAGTATCCCACGCGGTTAAATCGATACGTGCAGCTAGTTGCATGCGCGATATATCTAAGTGGCGCGACGCTGCTAAATCAAGCTCAGAGGTCATGCTGTAATGCTCTTTAATATTGATCATAGCTATTAGCATGTAATCAGTAGCCACATACTGATAATGACAAAATACTAAGTAGCCTGTTTCGCTAAAAGCATATTTATCTAACTCTTCTTTTAAAACAGTAGATGCCTGCTCGGTCATGTGCCAAAAGCCTAACTCGTCATTACGATAGCTTTGCATTGCCGAGGCTACAACACTGTTTTTATCGCCACTAAATGCACAGTAACCTTTACCTGGCTTTGAGTTGTATGCATGATGAAGTTGTTCGATAAAAACAGCGACTTTATCGTTTATCACCATTTCATCGTTTCGTAGGTGAATTTGCGTATCGTCGTCTTTTTTGTCTACATAATGAACGACTAATTTTTTAACGTCTGTTGTCATCTTTGTTTTTCACGCCTCTGGTGTTAAAATACGAGAATATAACTCTTTTATTGAACCAACTGATGCCAATCTTATCAAAATACTCTAATGAAGAAGTAGAACAAATCGTCGATCAGCTCATTGATGTGCTAACGCAACACAATGCGCCGGTTGATTTAAGCCTTATGTGTTTAGGAAATTCTATCACGCATATCCTAAAAGAGCATGTACCTGCAGGGAAAAGACAAGCCGTAACTGAGAACTTTGCAAAAGCACTTGCTCAGTCGGTTAAATAAATTATATGAATTTATCGCAGCACAATCAGTTTTCGTCAAAAGCGAGTCAGTTATTAAGTTGGGGCCACTGGTTCACTTTTGCAAATATTGGTTTAGCGCTTTTTATTAGCCTAAGCTTTTTATTTGCAGATTCACCGCCAACTAGCTTTATGGGTATTACCTATATGTTAGTGACGTGGTTAAGCCATACGAGCTTTATCGCTTTTTTAGCATTTGTGCTGACGGTATTTCCTTTAAGCTTAGTGTTTCCCTACCCTCGACATATTCGAGGTATGGCTGCCGTTATTGCTACGCTTGGGGCGTCTATTTTAACGCTTGATGCGTATGTATACGTTAATTTGGGCTATCATTTAAGCTCTTCTGCGCTACCGGAAATCATTTCCTTACTGTGGCATCGTCTAACTAGCTCGCCTGCCCTTACTACCTTGTTAGCCGGGGGGATTGTTTTACTCATTTTAGGCTTCCAGTTAGTTGTAAGTAACTATACGTGGCAGCACTTAGCGCGTTTAAAACAACTTAAGTTTGCCCGTTTTGCCAGCTCGTTTTTAGTATTATGTTTTGCACTTAGCCACAGTATTCACATTTGGGCAGATGCAAATTTAAAGTTTGATATAACGAAGCAAGATAACGTTCTACCGCTGTCGTACCCTACGACCGCTAAAAGTTTATTAGCAAAAAATGATTTGCTCGACATTGAAAGCTATAAACAAGCTCACAATGTAAGAATTAATAACCAAAATATTAATTACCAAATACCTGCTCCAATGCAAAAATGTGAAGATTACACCGCGCAGCAAGTCGATATTTTTGTATTTGATAGCAACGAGCAGTTAAAACGCTTTGTTGCTAAGCATAGCAACCTACATAAAACTGATCAGTTTTTACAGCCGACACACCATGGCGATAGCTTGTTTAGTTTGGTGTATGGCTTACCTTCTTTTTATAAAATGGCTATTTTATCAGAGCAAACCTTACCTGCGTGGCAAAGTCAGCGCAGAAGCATAGAGCTTGCTGGAATTGAACAGCTAAACTTTATAAACGATCAAGCGCATTCAAACAGCGCAATTAAAATCATTAAAGGTGAAGATAATCCGGCTCCTCGCAGTGACGATACCCATATTTTTGCGTTTAGCTTAGCTAATAATAGCTCGGAAGTAGTTACATCATCGGTGTTATACAGTTCAGATAAGCGAATAGCCAAGGTAGATGGACTTATTCAACCCAGTGATATTATTGCAACCAGTGTAGGCCAATACTTAAACTGTAAGTCTGTGGTTAAACAAACCATGCTAGGTGAAAACCTGTATAAGAAAAAAACGGACACTGGCGTTAATTACTCGCAAGGCGTAGTTATTGCTTACAAAAAAGATAGAATTACGCTAATAGATTCAGACGGTAACTATAAAAATATATCTGCCGCTGAAGGTTTTTCTATTGAGCAAAGCCTCGATATCCCGTTTTTAGTACAAAGTATTAAAAAGCTAAAAACCTACACACAATAGCCCTATCCCTTAACCTAGCTTGCTATAACACCAAGCTAGGTTATATTTACTAAATCATAGTAAACGCTCAGGGATGAACTTAATGCAAAAACACACACTTTTTTTATGCGCAGTAATGGTATGCCCACTTTCTCTTCAAGCGAAAAATGCCACAACTTACTATAAATGCGTGACAAAAAACGGCACTATTTTTTCGCAATTCCCTTGTAACGATAACGCTACCGCCTACACAATTAATACAGTATCGGGAATTAATACTGCACCGGCGCAAGATTACACAAAAGAACTAAACGCATTAGAGCGCGAACGGATCGTGCTTGACCTACAAGCAGAGCTGAGAAGTAATACTAATAAATTAGCGATTATAAAACGTAAAAAAGACCGCGCAGAATACAACCAACAACAGCGCCTCAACCGTATTTTAGATGACGAGGACAAAAAGTTAATTAGCAAAGATATTACCAAGCAATTAAAAATAATAAATAAAGATCATAAAAAGCAAACCACCGAAATTGAAAAGCGCATTAAAAAGTTAGAGAAAAAAATAGCTTCCTACCAATAACTTAGCTTTTGCCATCACACTCAATTATGCTTTAAGCTAAAAGTATAAAAACTGAGAATATTTATCTTGGTTTTAAACTTAAAATAACATAACCTTAACAACTATAGAGTTAAAGCTCTAACGTGTATAACACTACAGCACCACTAACATTTATAAATGCTGTACTAAAATCGTTATATACACTTTTTTAAGGAGTGTTTATGCAGCCACGCCACATAGCTGAATTAATTTTAACGGGTTTTAAAAAGCATTATCAGCTGTTTCAAAAAACCACCGCCCAAGCCCCGCTTGCCTTTGCAAATCGCGATTGGCAGCAAATTAATGAAATTAGTAAACTGCGTATTAGTTACTACGATGACAGAGTAAACGAAACCACTAAAGCATTAAAACAAGCACAGTTAACTGAGCAATTAGATGAGCAGCTTTGGCTTGAAGTAAAAATACTGTACCAGCGCTTTTTATGCTTTCACCCTCAAGCTGAACTTGCCGAAACATTTTATAACTCAGTATTTTGCCGTTTGTACCACAGACGCTATTTCCATAACGACTTTATATTTGTACAAGCCACATTAAAAGATGCCCCTGCCATTCCTGTTGAGGCAGAGTACCGCAGCTACTTTCCAGTGGTGGATGGTTTAAAGCCCACAATAAAGCGCATTATTGAGCATTTTGATTTTAAAGCCCCGTTTGTAAATTTAGAGCGGGATATACGTTTGCTCGTAAAGGCATTTTACAAACAAGCGCCCGACACTCACCACCAGCCTTGGCAAATGCGCTTTGATATTTTGCATGCGCCTTTTTATCGTAACAAAGCAGCTTACATAGTCGGCCGTGTGGTCTCTCAAAGCGGTGTGCAGCCTTTTATTATTGCAGTACTGCACCATGAAAATAAAGGCTTATACCTCGATGCGCTATTAACTAAATCATCGCAAATGCGGGTTATTTTTGGCTTTGCACGGGCTTATTTTATGGTTGAAACCCATGCGCCCTCAGCTATGGTGCGATTTTTAAATCAACTTATGCCTAATAAAACACTTGCTGAGCTTTATAATGCCATTGGGTTTCATAAGCAAGGTAAGACAGAGTTTTACCGTGAATTTTTACATCACTTGTCTCACTCAGACGATAACTTTATTATAGCGCCAGGCACACCAGGCATGGTGATGATGGTATTTACGCTGCCCTCTTTTGGCTATGTATTTAAAGTCATTAAAGATAAGTTTGGCGAAAGCAAACCGTTTGGCCGCGATACCGTGCTTAAACGCTATCAACTGGTAAAAAGCCATGATCGGGTTGGCCGCATGGCCGACACCATAGAATACTCTAACGTCGTATTTCCTTTGGCACGCTTTGATAGTAATTTACTGGCGCAGCTACATAAAACCATTGGCTCATCTATGGTAATTGAAGGCCCGTGGCTTATTATCAAGCATTTATATATTGAAAGGCGCATGACACCGCTTAATTTATTTTTAGAAAACGCCAGCGAAGAAAGTGCTGCCGATGCAATAGAAGAGTACGGCCAAGCACTTAAAGAAATGATTGCGGTAAATATATTCCCAGGCGACATGCTGCTTAAAAACTTTGGGGTAAGCAAACACAAGCGCATTATTTTTTACGACTACGATGAGGTTCAATACCTAACAGATATGAACTTTAGGGCCTTACCTAAGGCCAAAAGCTATGATGATTACTTAACTGATGAACAAAGCTACTCAGTTGCGCCGCAAGATGTTTTTCCTGAGCAACTTTGTACCTTTGTTATGCCAAACCCAAAGTACAAACAGTTTTTGCTCAGTACACACCCCGAGCTTGTTGATGTTAGTTTTTGGAAGCAAGCTCAGCAAAATATAAAAAAGGGTCATGTTAGTCACATATACCCATACCCGACAGCACAACGCTTTATTCATCACTGGTAAGCGTTAAAGGACACACAATGAACATAAGTAAAATAGATTTAAATTTGCTGGTTTACCTCGACACCCTATTACGTGAGTGTAATGTAACCCGCGCCGCTAACCAGTTAAGTATTACTCAACCAGCTATGAGTAACGGCCTTAAGCGTTTAAGAAACTTGTTTAATGATCCAATTTTGGTACGTACTAGTGAAGGTATGGTCCCCACAGAGCGTGCTATAGAGCTACAACCGGTTATTCGCGGTATATTAATGACCCTAGAAGAAACCCTCGCACCTAATCGCGAATTTGAAGCCAGCCAAAGTAAACGTGTATTTAGAATAATGGCCAGTGACTATGCAGCCAGTACATTAGCGCCAAAGCTTTTAAGTAAACTTCATGAAGAAGCGCCAGATACAACCCTAGATATACTTACGCCTAGTGATGTAACATTTCATGATGTTGAAAATGGTAAAGTGGATATGGCAATTAACCGCTTTGAAAACCTTCCGCAATCTTTTCATCATAAACGTATATGGAAAGACAGCTTTTGCTGCTTAGTAAAAGCCGACAACCCAATTATCGAAAACTTTAGCCTAGACAGCTATTTAAAAGCCCGCCATATATGGGTAAGTAAAACCGGCTTTGGGGTTGGCGTAGGGATGGACCCTAAAGATGTACAAAAGCTAGGTTGGGTAGATGAAGCACTTGCCCATTTTGGTAAACACCGAAATATTGCCACGTTTACCCGTAATTACCACGTAGCCATTCATTTAGCAAAAGAGCAAAATTTAGTGGCGACCTTACCTTCAAAGGCTGCCAATATTTACTTAGATGATGCAGGCCTTAAAATTTTAGAGCCTCCTTTTCCTATACCGCCTTTTGAACTAGATATGATTTGGAGCCCTTTACTGCATCGTGATGCAAGTCATATTTGGTTACGCCAAAAAGTAGCCGAAGTGGCGGATGAGCTTAAATAACCTTATTACAAAAGCCATGTAAAATTTGCGAGGTTATTTTATTTTAAATAGCCTTGCAGCTTGCTAAATAAAGAAATAATCAATAATTACAACAAGTTAAAAATTAAAATGGAATTGGAATGGCCTTTGCTTTAGTTACTATGAAACTTAAATTCATGTAAAGAGAGGTCATTATGAATACCCATCAAGGAACAGAAGCAACTCATATTACTGACATCATCCAAGTAATGAACAGTGGCATTGATTTTTATCAAAAAGCGCAAGAGAAAGTTGAAGACCCAGCCATTGGCGCATTATTTCAACGCATGATTGACGCACGAAAAGTAAGTGTTGAGCGCTTACAACCTTATGCTGTTAACGAAAAAGGTGAGCGTGAAGACGGCTCTTCTTTTGCTGTAGAAGCACGCAGAGCTTACACAGCCCTACTCACTTCGTTTAGTTCTCATAACGATAAAACATACGTTAAAGAGCTTGAAGAGGTAGAAGATAAAACCCTTGAAGAAATTAAAGCAGCGATGGATAAACCACAGCCAGCCGACTGTGAAGCAGCCTTAGCGAAAACCTTGCTAACGATGCAAAGCTGCCACACCGAAATGAGCCGTATGCAAAAGCATTAGGTCTCAAAATGGCTTAGTTATGTTGTAACTAAGCCATTTTAAATTTAATTTTCTAAGGTCATAGCTAGAGCCGCGTATTGTCTAAACCAAGTGGGACTAGCTACTGCATGTCTCATAATATTATTAGAACGACTTATAATTGAAGGCTCAAATTTAGATAATTCACGCCAGTCATAAGAAAATGCAATTTGTTCACCTTTTTGACTTATACCTTCGCCAGTTACAAATTGTGGTATAGGTCCTGGGCCAATAGCAATCCGTTCAACGGCAGTTTTTGCTAAGCACTTCATGATATCTAAGTTGTTAAAATACTCTTCTCGCTCTGCAACAACAAAAAAACCGACATCAATATGACCATGATTAATATCTTCATATCTTTCATGTGATTCTCCGCGTCTGTCCCAGTTATAGTTCCAAGTGCAGGTACCATCATTATGGTATTCTAGGTTATCTGTGAAAAAATCTATAATACTCATTATTTTGGGTTTATAAAAATCAGGCCTATCACTCCATTTGTCTAAGTATAACATCGCAGTTGCCATGGTCAGATTATGGTTATGTGCTAAAGGATTACTATACAATCCAGAATCACCATAATTATCATTATAAAGGTTTACATAATAAAAACTCCCTTTGATCGCTGGGTTTTTACTTATGCTGTATGAGCTTTCATGACTATCTACAATTCTCTGGGCACTTGATGTATAAAAATCAGCAAAAGTGAAGTAATCTGTTAAATTTTCAGATCTAATAGTATCGACTATACGCATAATACCATTCAAAATCATACCATCTGTTAATACAGTTATACTTGAATCATTAAGTGACCTCTCCCACCCTGGTGCAATTTTATCTCGTTCATTTAAAAAAAGTTTAGGAGCCCGTTTATAACTATTTGTTGGAGAGAAGCTATTTCTATTTCGAGTCATATCCGTATCACTAAGCATTTTATTCGCTAGTTCAATAGCCAAATCCAAATACTCGATCTTATTAGTTACACTGTAAAAATGTAGGTAAGTTCGTAACCAGTAATAGCCATTCCAAGCATACTCATTGCCTGTATTTGATGTCTTGTTAATCATTGGGTTACCTGGATATTTAGTGGATATCATATCCGCTAAATCTGAAATATTATCTACATCAGAGACGTTAGGATTAGGAACTTCTAAACCGCTTATTAAATCAGCAGGTGTAATATTGTGAAATTCAAAAAATGAGTCTTCCTTTGCGGAAATTAACTGTGGCTCACCTGTGGCACTTACCCCAAAATTGCGGCTATTCTCAAAGTTATTCAGATCTATCAACCCTAGGCCCTGGAGAGAACCTTCGGAAAACTTATTAGATCTTCTAAATAGCCAATTAAATGATACATCTGTAGGGTCAATAAAGTCTTTTTTAACTGAAAAACTTTTTAGCCCATCGGAAGCGATTAACTCTCCATTTTTTACAGTAATTTCTAGAAAACGTGTTTGATAGAAGTTTAGTTTATTCCAAATACCGGGATACTTATCACCAAGCTTGATTTGTACACTTGACTGATTAAATAATACAAATTCTTTTGTATCAGAGTTAGAAAGTAGATAGGTTTTCTTCGATGGGTCACTAGGAGTTTCACCAAGCCACACTACTATTTTAAACGGGCCCGAAGGTTGCCAAACATCAAAACTAGCAAAACTATTGGCGCCATTGAACTTTATAGCAGTATCTGCTGAAACAATATTAATATTAAATGAAAATATTAATAAAAGGGTAAGTAGTAATTTGATCTTCATCATACTCATACGATCTCCAATGAGATGGCATGACGCTTTACTGCATACAATTTATTGTATGAGGCGATCCCGCTATCATAGGCTAAGCCCTTAGACCGGAGATTTTGCGTCTTCACCTTTCAGTGAATTTGCCGAAATTAATGTTAATAAATTTTATTCTGCATGTTCGAAAAACAATCAGAACACGGCGGATTCTAATCCTTTAGTACTCCATGTCAAGCATAAAAAGCAATAAATCATTAGTAAAAAATCAATATACTTCGAAATTAGTAAGTTACAAAAAAAGGGCCTTACGGCCCTTTGAACTTAAATAACATAAGGGAGTGTTATTTATTAAAAACGGTATTCTGCGCCTACGTAGTAATAAGCACCATTAAAGCCAAATGGCGCTGAACGGCGAGAGTATTCAAATACCCCATCGCTGCTTACAATCGTATTGCCATTTGAGTCTACAATTGTGCCCGAGCGTGAGTTACCAATGGTGTTTTTATCTGGGTACACGTCAAATAAGTTATTTGCACCAATATTTACAGATAAATCTTCAGTCACGAAGTAGTTAACTTTAACGTCAGTTAAAATTTCTGCACCGTAGGTTTGGCGTCCGCCATCTTCTACTGTGTATTCACCAAAACGGTTAAGTGAAAGGTTTACAGTCCAATCACCACGCTGGTAAAGCGCACTTAAGTTGATGCGATCTTCTGGTTGCCACTCTTCAATAATTGAAATTTCTTGATCAGAGAAAACATCTTCAACCGGTACGGTTTCAAGCCCTGAGCCCGATGGTGTAAATAACGATACCACCTCAGTTTCAGTAAAGTTAGCTGCTAAAGTAAAATCAAGCGTGCCACCTAATCCCTCGGTATTCCAAGTAGCTACAAAATCAATACCCGAAGTTTCGGTATCTGCACCATTTAAGAAAAACTGCCCTGCACCTGCGCCTGAGCTGATTAATGCAGCATCTAGGCTTGAAGAAAGCCCTTTACCTAAACGGTTACTAATTACTATGCGGTCGTCAATATCAATTGAGTAGTAATCCACAGTAACATTAATGTTATCCGTAACGTTGTAGACAATACCTAAGCTGCGGTTTTGCGATTTTTCTTCTTTAAGTTTTGGAATACCTAAACTTTGTGCAAGGGTTGAATCGTTTCTGAATGTACCTACTTCTTCAGCAACTAATGAGCCGTCTTCAGCCACAACAAATTGTGTGCTGATATTGTTAAAATACAATTGCTGCATTGATGGCGCTCTAAAGCCTGAGCTTAATGCACCACGCAGTGACACATCATCAGTAATTGCCCAGTTACCCGCAAGCTTAAAGTTTACTGTGTCGCCAAAGCCTTTGTAATTATCGTAACGCAGTGCGCCTGATAAAATGACATCTTCAATTAGGTAGGTTTCTGCATCAAGGTAAAACGAAATTACATCGCGTGACTCATCAACCGATGATGCCGGCGAAGAACCACCAAAACCTTGCGTACCGCCAGAGGCATCTTCAGAGCCTACACCGCCACTTAAACCACTATAAATACTTACCCCATCAAGGGTGTCGTAATCACGATAAGCATATTCGCTGCCCTCTAAAATACGGTATTCATCGGTACGAATTTCTGCACCCATAGCCAGTGAGTAGTCATCAAAGTTTTGTGTAAAATCTATATTAATGGTTTGCAGTGATAACTCCATGCCATAGGCATAGGCTTCACGCGGAATAGTACTGCGAATATCAGCGGCACTTAAACCTTGCTCGTAACGTAAAAAGTTAGCGTACGAGGCATTGATTGTGTCACTTGTTGTGTAATCAATGCTGTTTTCACCGTAGGTGTACGATACATCTAAACTTGCATCGTTATCAAAGTCGGTTTTGTAACCAAAGTTGTAAGAAATATCATCAATTGTGGTATTAATTTTCGGTAAAAAGCCTAACGGGATAGTTGCATCGTTGTCTTGTAAAACAGGGTTACCGCCCGCATTTGCATTATGACGGAAAAACGCTGCTGATTCGTTATCGCGCGTTGAATAAGTAATAAAGCCATACAGCTCACCACCACCTAACTCATACCCTGTATTAACGGTTAAGCCAAATTGTTGTGAGTCGGCATCGCCAATACGAAAAGTGTCTCTGTCGGCGGTCAGTTCACGTGGATCGCCTGCCAGTAAAGTACCGTCGCTAAGCTCTGTACAGCCATAAAACTGACACGAGCCGTGCAAACCTGCGCGGTTAGTAGGCGAGCGGTCGCGGTAATTAAGTGTTGCATTTAAGTAGCCGCTATCACCTAGGGCAAACCCTTTATTAAAATCAACGTTTACTGTTTCGCCATCACCCTCTGAGTATTGGCCGTAATTAACCGCTGCTTTGCCGCCTTCGCTGCCATCTTTTAGTACAATATTAATTACACCGGCAATTGCATCTGAGCCGTATTGCGCTGCTGCGCCGTCTCGTAAAACTTCTATACGTTTAATAGCTGAGGCTGGAATAGCATTCATATCGGTACCTGCGGTACCACGCCCTACTGAGGTATTGATATGAATAATACTTGCCTGATGGCGGCGCTTACCATTAATAAGCACAAGTGTTTGGTCAGGCCCTAAACCACGCAGTGTTGCAGGTCGTAAGGCATCAGTGCCGTCACTGATTGACGAGCTTGAAAAGTTAAATGAAGGCGCAATAGATTGCAACATACGGCCAACTTCAGTTTGGCCTGTGTTTTCAAGTGCTTCAGCACTTAAAATATCAACGGGTACGGGTAAATCTTCTACTGAGCGCCCTGCTACGCGGCTACCTACAATAGCAATTTTTTCTATTTTCTCTTGTGCAACACCCTCTGCTGCATTCACACCGTGTGAATTTGCTGCAAGCAATGCTGGTAATACAGCTGCACTAACCCCTGAAAGCTTCATCATGTTGTTATATTTCCTATTGATTTGTTTGAGTTTTATACTCAGTAAACCATTTTGATCAACAACCGCATCGAGCTCAGTCCCACTTAATAATGCTTGCAGTGCATCTAATTGGGTATAAAAACCATAAACCGAATTTGCTTGGTAATTTTTTGCCAACTCATAAGAAAACACCACGGTTTGCTCTGTTTGTTTAGCAAATTCTATTAAGGCTTTGTCTGCTCGCTGCGCTTGTATATCAAATTGCACCATTTGCCCAGTGGTCTGTGTTGCCCCTTGCACACTCAAGCTAAAAATAGCCGGAGCAAGTACACTTAAACCACTAAATAAATGCGTTTGGTTACTGCGCAATTTATATAAACAGCTGACAAACAAAATTCCTCTATAGTTTTTTATCTTTTTTTTAAACTTTTTTTTACTAATAACATTTAAAGATGCAACTTCACCTAACATTTGTTTGATATGCATAACATTTCTTATGATTTAGTTTGCTGTGTTAGGCTCACCATATGTTCACCTAAACGCTCATGCTCAATTGCAAAGTTAGTCTGTAAACTCTCAAGTAGCCCCTCAACATCACCAGCTTTAAATACACCCGCCACTTTTATATTGGCAAGCTCATCGCTTGAAAGCTCAAAACGCGTAGAGGTGTAACGGCTCACTTCATTTAATGCATCGCTTAAATGCTCGCCATTAAAAATTAACATACCATTTTGCCACGCTAAATCACGCTGTACATCATCCACAGAAAGCTGTGTGATAGGTTTAGTAATGCTTTGCTCTATAATTGCTTTTTCGCCAGAGATAACAATATTGGCATTGATTTTACGTACTTTTTTAGCGTTATTATCAGCCAGTTGGTAGTCTTTAAAATCGTTGGCACTTACCGCAACACTTGGGTCGGTGATCATCACTTTCCCTTCGGTTACAACCAGCTCTAAATCAGAAGAGTTATTGCGCTGTACATTAAATACAGTACCAAGTGCCGTAAAGCTCTTATCGCCAGCCATCACACTAAATGGGCGCGATGCATCTTTTGCTACATTAAAACGCCCTTCCCCCTTACTCAGTAATAACTGACGACGCCCTTTGCTATAAGCTACCTCTAATAGGCTATTCGTGTTTAATTGCACTATGGTGCCGTCGGGTAAAACATACGTGGCTTGTTCGCCCACCTTCGTAGTATAAATTTTGGTGTAATTTATTTTAGCCAGCTCTTCGTTGTAGCCGTTTTCAAGGTTAATTAATAAGTAACTACACACCATTAATGCTGCAAATAAGCTCGCGGCAATGGCACTAGAAAACGCCCATCTTTTTTTCTGGGGTTGTTTTACACTTCTATGCGGAAATAAACTGCTTAACTCGTTTAATACGGCCAATTCATCCCATAGCTGCGCAAGTTCGTAGACGGCATCTTGATGGGCGGTACTTTGCATCATCCAAAGCTTAAATTGCTCTTTTTCAATTTCGCTTAAGCCCCTATCAATTGCGCTGATCCATTGGCAGGCTTTTTCTAAAATTAAATCTTTTGATGTAAATTGATGAACATTACTCATTTCGCTGCCCTCTCAATTGATAGAGCCGAATTACAAGCAGAATTATGCGCCGCAGATTGGTTATGATTTTGTTCATGTTCTTTCATGTATAACATGGTTTGTAATAAACCTTTGGCAATGTGTTTTTCTACTGTGCTTTCACTTAATTGCATGTGCTGGGCGATTTCTTTTTGGCTCATACCGTACACTTTTTTAAATATAAAACATTTACGGATAGAAGAATTTAGTTGATCCGTTGCTCTGCAAAAAAGTAAAAAACGCTCTTTTGAGGTGTATTCATCCTCAAGTTGTGAGGATTTAAGCAGCGGGGGTAATTCTGCGTCGTGCTCTAACGAGTCATTAAACTTGTTATCCCACTTGGCTATATGATTAAGCGCTAAGTGCTTTGCAGTTTTAAGCATGTAACTGCGTCTAAACTGAATATCTTGTTTTAAATCAGCTTCGTAGCTTTTAATAAAGGTTTCTTGCACAATGTCTTCTACGTCATCGGGCTGTACAATACGCGACACAAAGCGTTTTAACTGCTTAGTGATATCAACAAACGTTGATGTCATATTTACTTTGGTAGTCATCCTTAACATAGGCCTATTGTTATTTTTATTACCGATAGATTACGAGTTTTTGACATAAAAACAAGCGCAAATGTTAATTTAGCGTTGTTTAGGTGGGTTTTGAGTAAACAGGAGATCAAATGAGTAAATTATTAGATTACATAAGGCTCAGTTTTTTTGCAGCAGGTTTACTATTAGGGGTACAAATACCGGCCTTTGTAAGCGACTTTGGGCACGCTTTAGAAGCACATTTAATTGAAGCAAATAACGCATTAGCCCCGTTTAAAAAAGATGCTCAAAACTACTTTAACAACGATTTAAACAAGTTAATTGCCCACTACGAAAATATTGGGGATGATATTGTGGGTAAGGGGGCTACCCATATTAAAAACCTCAATAATCGCCAGCACTCTTTACAAGTGGCAGTTAATAACTTTAACCAATCGCCCTATTTATTTACTTTAACCAGCGAATTTCTCACCATTAAAAAGCAAGTATGGCAACGCTTTGAAGGGCAAATAGTGTTAAAAAAAGACTCCATAATAGCAGCGCTTGTTAGCGCCATTATTATTGCTATTTTTGCTGAGTTTATTGGCTTTGTAACCTTATTCATTATTAAGCGCGGGTATTACCGCTTATTCATAGCTGGCAAATAAAGACTTCATAAACTCATAAAACACCTCGGTTTTACGGGTTGTTAAGCTATTTTGAGGCCGTAAAAACCACACCGGCGCGTCGCTTTGTGCCATTACATTGGGCATCACCTCTACTAAGTTTCCGGCACTTAGCTCATCGTTAATCGCAATTTTAGATTTAATGGCTATGCCATGTCCGGCAAGGGCTGCTTGCGTCATGTTATCGGAATTAGAAATAGTAAAGCGCGTTTTGGCATTAAAGGTGTGTATTTTATTATTTTCATCATACAGTTTTAACTGCCTTTGCCAGGGTAAACACACCCAATAGTGCGTGCTCAGTTCGCTTAGTGTACAAGGCATACCATGCTTTTTTATATAACTTGGCGCTGCACATAAAATACGGGAGTTGTTGACAATTTTGCGAGAAAGCAGGCCAGAATCGGTTAATTGCCCTACTCTAATTGCCACATCTTGTGCATCATCGACCACATTGACAAAATGATCAGTAATTAAAAAGTCGAGCTTTAGTTGCGGATATTGGGTTTCAAACTCGGTCAACTTAGGCATAACATACTTTGAAAAAACCCACGGTGGCATAGTCACACGTAATAACCCACTCACCGAAGAGCTTCGTGCGCCAATGCTGTGCTCTGCATCGTGCAAGGCTTCTATAATAGCCCCTACACGATGATAAAATAGCTCACCGGCGGGCGATAACCTTACTCGTCTGCTGTCTCTAAACACTAACACGGTTGAAAGCTCGCGCTCGAGCTTGCTTAGCCTGTGGCTTACTGTTGCCGGCGACAAACGTTGCTCACGCGCAGCTGCAAGCACCCCTTTATTTTCTACGACGGCAATAAATGTTTCTAGGTCACTTAAATTATACATACATTTGGCTAGGCAGTTTTTAATGTTTAATATTTTCGAATGAAGCTTTCAGTTTTGCAATATATATTTAAATAACTAAAACACCCATAATCGCCGTACAGTTATATTCGAGATTTAATAATGAATTTAAAAGCACAAATTGATGCCTATAACGTGCAAAAAGAAGCGAAGCTACCTAGCGATGTATTAGCCCTTATGGCGCAGACAAATGAAGATCTCATTGCTCAGCATATAAAAGATAATGCGCTACAGGTAGGCGCTAAAGTAAGCAATTTCAGTTTAAACAATCATAGCGCTGAGCAAGTTGAGCTCGCTGATTTATTAAATAATGGCCCGGTAATAATTAGCTTTTACCGTGGTAACTGGTGTCCATATTGTAATTTAGAGCTAAAAGCACTTAACGATCACTTACCCGAATTTAAAACACACAATGCGCAGTTAGTTGCGATATCACCACAATTACCCGACCAGACGTTATCTAGCGCACAAAAAAATGCCCTTGAATTCGATGTGCTTTCAGATATTAATAACAAGGTAGCCGAGCAATTTGGTTTACTGTTTACTTTAGATGAGCGTATTGTGGCGCTTTATAGCCAGTTTGGTATTGATTTTGAAAAGTACTACGGCAATATAAAGTTATACATTACCTATACCAGCAACCTATGTAATTAACCAAAAAGGCATAATTACGTATGCCTTTTTAAACGAAGACTATACCCTACGCGCAGAGCCTACTGATGTATTGGCAGCCCTTGAATCGGAGCAACACTAATGTCTATTTTAAAATCGTTAAAAACCCTTACCCTATCACTTCTTGTTGGTACTAGCCTTGCCTCTGGCTACGCTATGGCTGAGGAGCCACAGGCACAAGTGAAACCTAAAGTACTTATTTTTGATGTAAACGAAACCTTGTTAGATTTAACCTCCATGCGCACCTCTATTGGTAAAGCGCTTGGCGGGCGTGAGGATTTATTACCACTTTGGTTTTCGACCATGTTGCATCATTCACTCGTTGATACTGTAAGTGGCAATTACCACGATTTTGGTCAAATTGGCGTTGCATCGCTGCGCATGGTTGCCAAAAATAACAACATAGCTATTACGAATGAACAAGCAAAAACAGCCATAGTCACCCCGCTTTTAACCCTACCTCCTCACAAAGATGTGAAAGAAGGACTGGCAAAACTCAAAGCACAGGGCTATAAGTTAGTAAGTCTGACAAATTCTTCGAACAAAGGCGTTAAAGCCCAGTTTGAGAGCGCTGGATTAATGTCGTTCTTTGATGCGCGTTACAGCATTGAAGATATTAAAATTTATAAACCAGACTTACGTGCCTATGAGTGGGTGCTAACAAAATTAAATGTAAAAGCAAATGAAGCAATGATGGTAGCGGCGCACGGTTGGGATGTAGCAGGCGCTAAAGAAGCCGGGTTACAAACAACCTTTATAGCCCGCCCAGGTAAAACACTTTACCCACTGGCAAAAAAACCAGACCACGTTGTGAAAGATTTACATGAATTAGCCGCTCTACTTAAATAAGCACTCCCAGCGCTAATTAATCAATACCCAAGCGGCCGATGTTAGGATGACATTGGCCGCTTTTTTTATTAGGGCGTGTTGATTTTTAATAGTTGAATTTGCAGCAGTGTGTTTGGTTTTTAGGCAAGACAGAGCCTATAAGTGTGGTTATTCCACATAAATAGGCGAAACGCAGGAGCAGTTATCATGTCCACTAGGTTACAAACCTCACGCCGCAATTTAATCGCCCCTAGATTGAACAAATTTCAATCCGCAAAGTTCAACACGCCCTAATCAACATTCTTAAAAACTGGCTTATAAACAAACCATTTAGCATTTTTATCTGCTAGCAATTTACTCCCCACAACGCTACTATTTAATGAATACGCAGTGGAGATAATTATGAACAGTCAAAGATTAAGCGAATTTGAAGAATACTTTCAAATAAATGAAAGCATTCGAGTAAACTTATTTGCTGTAGAAAATCAGTTAGTGCCGCAATCTCAACTCGCGCTTGAAGACGACATACCACCTCTATTTAAGCTAGCTAACGAAGTCAGTGAGCTTGAACAGGCCTCTTTAAGACCCCTTAGAAACTTAGGCGATTTAGCACAAGAGCTGGCGGCTTTTTTACAAGCACAGTCGCGTAAAATTGATTTAATAATGAGCCACATTTTAGCCTCAGAGCAAGCTCAAGATAACGCCATACAGTGCGATAGCTACGGCGGAGGCGGCATTCGCTTTACTTCGCCTGATGTATACGCAATAGGCCAAGCATTTAGAACAAAGCTATTTTTGCACCACGAAGCCTCAGCCGTATACTGTTATACAGAAGTTGTGGCCGTTGAAAAACAAGACAGCGAACACTACCAATACACATTACTGTTTACTGCAATAAGAACCACAGACCAAGAATTAGTTGTCAGAGCCAGCTTACATGCACAAACACGCCAGCTAAAAAAACGCCAAGAACTCGAGCAAATTGACGATGATTCTAGCAGCGATAAATAGCTGACATATGCATGTAAAATGCTAAACTAGTGCCACCGTAATTTGTATCAAAACTTCATGAACTTTAGACTTTTACCTGAATGGGCTGAGCAAGACGCCGTTATGCTTACCTGGCCCCATGCACAGACCGACTGGGCTGATACGCTTGAACGCGTAGAGCCTGTTTATGTTGAGCTTGCAACACATATCACAGCCGTGCAGCAGCTTGTTATTGTTGCCCATAACACGGCGCTTAAAAGCCACATTACTGCCTTGCTTACAAAAGCGAATATAAACTTAAGCCACGTGCACTTTGTTGTTACACCAACAAACGATACCTGGGCACGGGATCACGGCCCTATTACCTGCGCAAATATTGACGACGCTCGCCAACTTAAAATTTACGACTTTATCTTTAATGGCTGGGGTAATAAGTTCGAAAGTGCCCTCGATAATAAAATTAACGCCGTACTGGTAAACCAGCTAAGTAATCCAAACACTGATTACCAAGCCCTAAATGTGGTACTTGAAGGTGGCGGCATTGAAATTAACGAACACGGTGTGTTGCTTACAACCAGCGAATGTTTACTGAATAAAAACCGCAACCCCGATTTATCATCAGGCGATATTGAGTCAATTTTAACAACGCATTTAGGCGCAACTGACTTTTTATGGGTAGATCATGGCTACTTAGCTGGTGACGATACCGACAGCCATATCGACACACTGGTCCGTTTTGCACCCAATAATACACTTGTGTATGTTAAGTGCGATGCTAAAGAAGATGAGCACTTTAACGCATTAGATGCGATGGAAAAGCAGCTGCAAAGCTTTAAAACGCAAAATAATACCCCATATACGTTAATTGATTTGCCGTGGCCAAAACCAGTGTTTGATGATGACAACACCCGTTTACCGGCAACGTACGCAAACTACTTGATTATCAATAATACGGTTTTAGTCCCTACGTATAACGATGACAACGACGCACTGGCGCTAGCGCAAGTTCAAAAAGCGTACCCAGCGCACACTATTATTGGCGTTAATTGCCTACCTATTATTGAACAATTTGGTAGTTTACATTGCATTACCATGCAGTTACCTCGTGGATTTTTAGCTGGAGCAGCACAATGACAAGCCCTGCAAAATTAACCGTTGCCTTAGTGCAACAAACTAACAGTGATAACGCCTGCCAAAATATGGCAAAGTCGATTGCTGGCATTCGTGATGCTGCTAAGCAAGGCGCACAGCTTGTGGTTTTGCAAGAGCTGCATCGTAGTCTGTATTTTTGTCAAACAGAAGATGTTGATGTATTTGACTTAGCCGAAACAATTCCGGGCCCAAGCACAAATACACTGGGCGAGCTTGCTAAAGAGCTAGGCATCGTTATTGTGGCTTCACTGTTTGAAAAACGTGCCACCGGGCTTTATCACAATACCGCGGTGGTACTCGAAAAAGACGGCACCATTGCGGGTAAATACCGTAAAATGCACATTCCTGATGACCCGGGCTTTTACGAAAAATTTTACTTTACCCCAGGCGATTTAGGCTTTGAGCCAATTCAAACCTCAGTGGGTAAATTAGGTGTTTTAGTATGCTGGGATCAATGGTTCCCTGAAGCGGCCCGTTTAATGGCCATGGCTGGCGCAGAAGTATTAATTTACCCAACTGCAATTGGCTGGGACCCACGTGATGATAACGCAGAGCAAACACGCCAAAAAGACGCGTGGGTAATAAGCCAACGTGCGCATGCGGTTGCGAACGGCGTACCCGTTATTAGCTGTAACCGTGTAGGGCACGAAAACGACCCTAGCGGACAAAGCGAAGGTATACAATTTTGGGGTAACTCGTTTATTGCAGGGCCTCAAGGTGAAATGCTCTCAGAGGCGAACAATACTGATGAGCAAATTTTAGTAGTAGAACTTGATCAAAAAGCCTCTGAAAACGTAAGACGTATATGGCCGTACTTACGCGACCGCAGAATTGATCACTATCAAGACTTAACAAAAATTTACCGAGACTAAATAACTGCATGGCGTTTGTGAGCAAACGCCAACTATAAAATGGAGCACTAAATGGCGTTTGAGCAATGGGCAGCCTTGCCGTGGGTAAAATCTCAAAAAGATAAAATTCAATGGGGGCAGCTAACTGGCAGTGCACTAAGTATAGCCATTGCAGAAGGTGTAAAGCAGCAAAACGATTTAGTGCTTATAGTTACGCCAGATACGCCAAGCGCATTACGGCTTGAAACCGAGCTCGAATACTTATTGCCAGATAACCCGGTAATGGTATTTCCTGATTGGGAAACCTTGCCGTATGACCATTTTTCTCCGCACCAAGATATTATTTCAGCGCGCTTAGCCACTTTAAACACTTTAAAAAACGAGCAGCAAAGCGTACTTATAGTGCCTGTATCTACGTTAATGCTACGTACTGCGCCTGCTTCGTTTATTTATGGCTCTACTCTTAATTTTAAAGTAGGCGATAAACTCGACACCCATAACCTGCGCAGTAATTTAGAACAAGCAGGATATTTAAACGTACAACAAGTAATGGAGCACGGCGAATACGCAATACGTGGCTCTATTGTTGATTTGTACCCAATGGGCAGTGTGCACCCATTTAGGCTCGACTTTTTTGACGATGAACTCGACTCTATTCGTTTATTTGACGTAGAAACCCAGCGCTCAGATGAAAAAGTAGATAAAATTGAGTTACTGCCCGCGCATGAATTTCCAACCAACGAAGCAGACGTTGAGCGTTTTAGAATAAATTATCGCGATAAATTTGGTGCCAGCTCAGAGCAAGACTCTGTTTACATGCAAGTAAGCAAAGGTACTTGGCCTGCCGGTATTGAATACTACATGCCGCTGTTTTTTGAAAAGCTTGCCACCATTTTTGATTACTTGCCAAACACCACTACGGTTATGCAACTAGGTGATTTAGAACACGCCGCAGATACCTTTTGGCACGATGTAAACGTACGCTACGAAAACCGTAAAGTAGATCCTCTGCGTCCACTACTGGCGCCCAGCGAGTTGTATCAACCTATTAATGAGTTGTTTTCTAATTTAGGTGAGTTTGCACGAATACGTTTATCGCAAGCTAAATTACCCACTAAAGCAGGCAATAAAAACTTAAATGTGAGCGAGCTGCCCGCAGTACGAATCGATCATAAACAACACGAACCCTACGGCGCATTTATTAACTATGTGGCAGAGCAAAAAAAGAAAAAAAGCCGTATTTTATTAAGTGTTGAGTCTGATGGTCGCCGCGAGTCTCTATTAAGCGTGCTTAAGCCAAGCGGCTTAAAGTTTAAAGAATTTGAAAGCTTACAGCAATTTACACAAAGCCAAAGCGATGTAGGCTTAATTGTAAGCCCTCTTGAGCAAAGTGTTGTACTGGGCACAAAACCTAGCCTTTCTATTATTACCGAGCAAGAGCTGTTAGGTATTAAAGTGTCGCAACGCAGGCGCCGTAAACATAAATACGAAGCAAGCCAAGATGCGTTAATTCGTAACTTAGCTGAGCTTAAAGAGGGCCAGCCAATTGTGCACCTTGATCACGGTGTTGGTCGCTATCAAGGCCTGCAAACAATTGACGCGGCAGGTGTAATCACTGAGTTTGTTACCATAACCTATGCCGGTGAAGCAAAATTGTATGTGCCGGTATCGGCACTGCATATGCTAAGCCGTTATTCGGGCGGTGAAGAAGCAAGCGCCCCGCTTCACAAACTTGGCTCAGATGCCTGGGAGAAAGCCAAAAAGCGTGCCGCCGAAAAAGTACGCGACGTAGCCGCCGAACTATTAGATATTTACGCACAGCGCCAAGCAAAACCAGGTAACAAATTTGCACTCGATGGGCAAAGCTATCGCCAATTTAGCGACAGCTTTCCATTTGAAGAAACCGACGATCAGCGTAATGCCATTGAAGCCGTACTTGGTGATATGCAATCAAAACTTGCTATGGACCGTTTAGTGTGTGGTGATGTAGGCTTTGGTAAAACAGAAGTGGCTATGCGCGCCGCGTTTGTAGCGGTTAACGATAACAAACAAGTCGCCGTGTTAGTACCAACCACCCTGCTGGCTCAGCAACATTATGAAAACTTTAAAGACCGCTTTGCCGATTTCCCTATCGAAGTGGGAGTGTTGTCGCGCTTTAATTCAACTAAAGAGCAAAAAGACACGCTTGAAAAAATGGCCGACGGTAAACTCGATATCGTTATTGGAACGCATAAATTAATTCAGCAAGATATTAAATTTAACGACTTAGGTTTACTGATTGTTGATGAAGAGCACCGCTTTGGTGTGCGCCAAAAAGAAAAAATAAAGTCATTACGTGCTGATGTAGATATATTAACGCTTACTGCAACGCCTATTCCGCGTACTTTAAATATGGCGATGAGCGGCATGCGTGATTTATCAATTATTGCCACCCCACCTGCTAAGCGTTTAGCGGTTAAAACCTTTGTACGCCAACGCGACAGCGACTTAATACGCGAAGCCATACTGCGTGAAATTAAACGCGGCGGCCAAGTGTACTTTTTGCATAACAATGTTGAGACTATTGAGCGAGTCTCGCAAGAGATCAGCGAATGGGTGCCAGAGGCTAGTGTCACCTCTGCTCATGGGCAAATGCGAGAGCAAGAGCTTGAGCAAATAATGACAGACTTTTATCATCAAAAATACAATGTACTGGTATGTACCACCATTATCGAAACCGGTATTGATGTGCCTACTGCTAATACTATTATTATGGACAGAGCCGATAAACTTGGCCTTGCGCAATTACACCAATTACGCGGTCGTGTTGGGCGAAGCCACCACCAAGCGTATGCTTATTTATTAACCGGCGATGCTAAAGCACTTTCTAAAGATGCCACTAAACGCTTACAAGCAATTGAGTCGTTGGAAGATTTAGGCGCAGGTTTTGCCCTTGCCACACATGATTTAGAAATACGTGGTGCGGGTGAGCTATTAGGCGACGATCAATCAGGGCAAATGCAAACTATTGGCTTTAGCTTGTATATGGAAATGCTAGAGCAAGCGGTTAATGCCCTTAAAAATGGTAAAGAGCCAACGCTTGAAAACCTGCTTCAGCAGCAAACTGAAGTTGATTTAAAACTCCCTGCCTTACTACCTGATGATTACATACACGATGTTAATGCGCGTTTAGGTATGTACAAGCGCATTGCAAGTTGTGCTAACCTTGCCGATATGGACGAATTACAAGTAGAGCTTATAGACCGCTTTGGTTTATTACCTGATGCCACTAAAAACCTATTTAGTATGCAGCAACTAAAAATGCGTGCCAGCGATTTAGGAATTACAAAAATAGAAGCAAACCCTAAAGGGGGATACTTTGAATTTAGCCAAAATACGAAGGTTAATCCTAGCTTCATCATAGGCTTGATACAAAGTGCACCCCATGTGTACAAAATGGATGGCGCAAATAAATTGCGCTTTGCGATTAATGAGGTAAACCCTCGTGAACGCTTAAAAATGGTCACTGCAATGATTGCAGATTTCGAAAAAAAGGTTAGCCATTAATGTTGCTAAAAAAATCGCTTATCGTGTTATGTTGCTTATTTAGCAGCACCGCATTTGCAGAACGTTGGTTTGAAGTAGAAGTGCTGGTATTTAAACAGCGCCCTGCCCCCTATTTACAAGAAGACTTTAGCTTAAAGCACGAGCCCCTTAAGGCGAAAAATACGTTAGAGCTACTCACCCCTTTATACACAGAGCAAGCTATGCAGGCATGTATAGATGGCGATAGTCGCTTTCAAAAACGCTCGTTTACCGATTCTTTAGTTAATGCCAACCCACAATCGGGTGTGTGTGATAACAGTATCGACTTTATGCAAAGTTACGACGAGTTACCCGTTACGCCATTAGCACCGGCACAAGATACAATGGATGAGCCCTATTTACTCGCACCAGAGCAATTACAATTTACTGCCCAGCGCCGCGCTTTGGACAGAAAAGGTTTAGCCCCGCTACTACATACCGGCTGGCGCTTTGAAGGGGCAAGTAAATCGCGTGCGCCAAGCATACATTTAATTTCTGGGGATCATATAAAACGCGACGTTAACACTACGCCTAATTATTCAAATCCCGACTTTATTAGCCTAGTACAAAGTAAGCCACAGCTATTTGATAGCTCAGAGCAGCCCTTAAGCTATTGGGAGCTAGATGGTTTATTTAAAATACATTTACGCCACTACCTTTACATAACCGCTGATTTTGACGTAAACGAAAAACTACCTAATGGGGATATAGAATCGGCCCGCTTTTCACAATTTAAACGTGTAATAAGTGGTGAAATCCATTACTTTGATCATCCTCGTATGGGCATGATTGTACAAATACGCAAGTATAAACACTAAATCAATAGGACATAACAATGAAAAAACTCCTGATCATCGCAGCAACGCTAAGCCTGGCAGCTTGTTCAAAAGTAAGCCTAGAAAACTACGAAAAAATTGAAGTTGGCATGGATAAAGCCGAAGTAGAAGCTATTTTAGGCTCTGCTGATAACTGCGTTGAAAAAACCCTACATACTAATTGTGTATGGGGTGATGAGTCTAAAAACATTGAAATAACACTCGTTTCAGACAAGGTAACTATTTATTCTAAGCACGGTATTACACAGTAATACTGCGCTAAATTAGGTAAATTTACATGACACTAAGGGATAGCCGTAGCTATCCCTTTTTTATTTCTATTTTTTAGAGTAAATAAGTTCAATATTGACTATTTTACTGCGATTGAGGGTTATTTTGTAACGCTGGTATAAAGTTCTTTCCTCATCTTTTAATACCATCACCAAATTTAACTGGTAGCGCCTTTCAACCGCTTGCTTTGATATTTTATTACCATCTAAATGATACAGCTTGCCCTCACCGCGTTTTAAATACCGTGCAAAGGGCGCCAAATTAAAGCGCATACTTTGCTGTAGGGTATCGTAGCCTGGTAAAAACTCTTTAGCAGAAACACGTGTTTCACTGGCAAAATGCAGCCACTGCGCGGCTAGCTTGTTTTGCTGACGCCTTTTTGAAAATATTGTTTTTACTTCACTAGGGATTTTTTTAAAACGCATATACTCAAGCCACACAAACTGACTTGCAACGCGGTCTTTAGTGATGCTGTTTTTAAATACAAACCGCCATTTAGGACGCCCGCGTACAATAGCACGCCAAATTACCCGTGTAATGTCTTCTTTAAATATCTCACGCAAGCCGTAAATAACCCCTAATATTAAAATAAGGGTAGCGGTAACTTCGGTAAAGGTTGAGCGCGCATTAAGTATAACCACCATTACAAATGCCATAATGACAGCTGTAACCGTGCCTTTTACTAAACGCTTTAGGTAACTATTTAAATAACGCGTATTGCGATGCAAAATAACGCCGTGCTCTATAAGGCGCTGCAGTAAACGCATTTTATTTGTAATGCGGTTACCATCTTGCAACGTGGTTTCTGAGTTGTAATTTTGCTCAAACCGGTATGTATTTTCGTTTTTACAAAATTGCAGTAAGTCGTTGCGCTCTTTCGCAAAGTCACTGCTGCGTGGGCCTTCATCTAATAGTTTTAAAAACGACTGCTCCACATGCCAACTTAAATAGTTATCGGCATTGGTGTAAAACGGCACCAGTTTTTCATCATCGGGAGTATATCTGCGCAGCTTTTTTAGCAGCCCTTCACTTTGCTCAAACAGCTCTTGTGCACGGGCATAAAAAGCATCCACTTCTTGAATTTTTAATGCATCTTTAATATCAGCGTCGAGCGCTAAACGCACCTGATAACAGTACAAATTAAGGTTTTGGCGGTAATCTTGTTGCTCACCTTTGTTTTTACTAACAAAGCGGCTACGCACTAAGGGTAAGTGTATGTTTTTAGCGTTATAAGCTAAGTGCGATTTAAAGTGGTTATTAAAATAAGATTCTTCACTGAGGGTTTGCACGTTTATACCCATTTCATTGGGTATAGAAAAATACAGGTCGATACGCTGCTCAGAGCGCGGGGATAACTCTGGTTCTATGACAAAAGATAAATTTTCGTCTTGTTTTATCAAACAACTCTCCTTTTATTGAGTGTATAAGTGTACTGGTCTCCTTAATTTTGTTCAATAAAAAAGGCCCAGTAAACACTGAGCCTTAATACGATTAATGTGCTAATTAAAACTTAACGTTTACACCAGCAAATACACGGCGACCTAGTACATCGTATGTGTACGGGTCAGTGTTAGAATCGTTGTTACCTGTGTAGTAAGGAGGTTGCTTATCAAATAAGTTGTTAACACCTGCTGTTACTGACACAGTCTCGTTAAAGATGTAAGCACCGCTTATGTCGTGGTATACAACTGAAGGCGTTGTAGGCGCATAACATGATGACTCATCACCTTGACAGCTGTAGCTATCCATTCCTGCAATGTAGCGTGCTTTGTAGTTTGCGTTCCAAGCATCGCCTTTCACAGTTAGTTCAAAGTTAGCTTTAACATCTGCATAACCACCGATACCAGAAGTAATTAAACCAGCGTAATCAATGCTTGATTCAACAACATCTACTAGGTACTCGTCTAGGTAAGTAACATCTAGTGATGTATTCCACGCCAGACCAGCTGCATCAAATGTGTAGTTTAAGTTTAAGTCGTAGCCTTTAGTTTGCTCGTAACCTACGTTTTGTAGTTGGTTATTAAAAGCAATACGGCCAGTGCTTTGGTTAAACGATACCGCAGCAGAGCTACATAACGCAGTACTTTGGTTAGCTAATGAACCATCTGTTGCTAAACAAGAGTCAACTATGTATTGGTTGTTAACAGTAGCAATTGCGTTTTCAATTTCAATGTCGTAGTAATCTAACGTCATTGAGAAACCTTCAAACCACTCTGGCTCGTACACAATACCTGCTGTTAGCGTATCAGCTTCTTCAGGCGTTAATTGGTCATTACCACCAACAGTTACTTCTGCTTGGTCTTGTGCACCAGGGAAGCTAACTTGTTCAAACGAAGGTGAATTACCTGAGTATAGCTCAGCTACTGTAGGCGCACGGAATGCTGTAGAGCGAACACCACGTAGCATTACTTCGTCGTTTACACGCCAAGTTAAACCAAGTTTCCATGTTTCGTCAGACCCAAAAGTGCTGTAATCGAAAGCACGGATTGCAGTGCTTAGTTCAACGTTTTGCGCTAAGAACGCATCGCTAACTAAAGGAATTGCAAGCTCTAAGTACGCTTCGTTTACGTCAAAACGACCGCTTGTTGGCTCAACACGTGGGTCGTTTGCAAGACCTTGTGATGTGATTGAATCTGGGATGTACCATGCTTTTTCTTCACGGCGCTCAACACCAGCAGCAAAACCTACGTAACCTGCAGGAAGTTCCATTACTTCACCAGCTAATGATGCAGTGAACATTAGTAATTGGCTACCACCTGAGTTTTGCTCAGTGTAAACGTAATCACTTAAGTTCTCAGCAGACCAAGAAGATTGCATAAGTGGGTTAAAGTCACCCGCTTCGATTGCATCTTGGATAGAGCCCATGTTGTGAAGGTTGCTTAAACGGTCAACTGAATCGTTACGACCAAAAATTACTGACACATCCCAATCGTAACCACTGTCAAGGTAACCTGCAGCACCTACTACAGTACGCACAGTGTCAACAACTTGTGAGAAATCACGAGTACCTGTGTCTGTCATACGACGACCGTAAGAAACTTCATCACCGTAGTTAATATTGTGGCTTGTTAGTGAATCGCCCATTTCTTCAGTGTAATCAAAGTCAAACCATACTGGCTGTGGTGCCATTTGTTGCTCTGACCAACGCTTAGAGTATGTGAATTCTGAGTATAAACGCGTGTCATCTGTTAAATCGAAGCTACCAATACCTGTAAGGTTTAAACGACGCATAGGCGTGTATAGGTAGCTGTCTGATGAGTAGTTGTACGCATCATCAGAACCAAAGTCATGCCAACCGTTGTCTGCTTGACCTTGTAGTGATTCATCACCTGACCATACGTGGCCATTTGGCGTGTATGAAGAACCAGAACAGTAAGGTGCACTGCCGTCGCCATCTTCAGTTAATGGACAATCAGAGAAGCTACGATCTGCTTGAGATGCGTCACCACGGTCAGTGTACTGAAGACCAATTACAACGTTACCACGACCAAAGCTACCACCCATAGTGATATCGAAAGACGTTTCATCAGCATCACCTTCTGTAGTGATTGCAGATTTAACATTTAAGTCTAAACCTTCAAAGTCATCTTTTAAGATGATGTTTACAACACCTGCAACCGCATCAGTACCGTATACTGCAGATGCACCATCTTTAAGTACTTCAATGTGCTTGATCATCGAAACAGGAATAGTGTTTAAATCAACAGTAGAGGCAGCACCTGTGCCTGAGTTGATCATACGACGGCCATTTACAAGTACTAATGTACGTTGTGAACCTAAACCACGTAAATCGATAGAAGCATTACCACCAGAACCATTATTGATACCTGGGTTGGTCATTGCACCACCAGTAGCAGTCATTTTTTGTAATACGGCATCAACCGAAACTGCGCCGGTTGCAGCAATGTCATCTGCACCGATTAAAGTAACTGGGCTAGCGGTTTCCATATCTGCGCGCTTAATGCGAGAACCCGTTACTTGAATTTTTTCAATAGCGTTTGCGCCATCTTCGGCCGCTACTACTTGCATACTTGAGAACATTGGGATTGCTGCGATTACAGCTAAACCAAGAGTTGATTTTTTCATGAATAAACCCTACTTGTTGGAAATTTACCTTGATTGGTAATGCTCACTTTTTATAAGAATTGTGAGTCAGGGGGGCAACTTAGGCTGAGTTAACTGAACAAAAACTTAATGAGAGATCGTTATATATACAACACCAAAAAAGAATAACCAAAAAAGGTACAAAGGTTATAACTTGTTGCAGTGTTAACTAAAAAAAACAATTAAAAATCATAGCCATACAACAAGAATAAAGCAATTAAAACACACCTGAAATCAAAGTTATGCAGATTGTAATCAAATGTAATTAATAGATAAATATACCCTTTTTAGAAAAATTAACATATTAATCACAGCGCATTAGTAAAACCGTAAAGCTGTAATAAAATTAATAACCATAAATATGCAGATTTACCGCTTAAATAGTCTTATTAAGCTATTTATTTAGTTTTTTGGGTAATATTTTTTGTTCAGCGAGACTTCAACGTTTGCTCGGATCAGGAGGAGTTATTTGATTTAGCAAATCGTTAGAGGGTCTTAATTTGAGGGCGTTTAGCCTTATTAAAATAGTGATCATGAAAGTAAGCAGGATTTACTTTTTTACATGCTCAGTAATACAAGTAATACGCTTTTACTATAAATATGACGGAGCCCCCTATTGGCGTAAGGCAATTCACTCTATAACAAGAACGAGCAAGCACACCAACATAAAACAGATGAGAATGAAAAAAAGGTTACGGCATACAAGGTAGCAAAGAGGTTTAAATGTGTGTTAGTGCTTTAAATACAATTTTATACACCTACTATTGCAGCTCTGCATATGAAAGACGTCCGCTTAATAGTACTGCTTTATTATAGGAATAGCTTATTATAGTAATACCTTATTAATAGCTGACTTTTATTATGCGCCAGCTAAAAAAATGATTGGCAGGAAAAAGGTACCTTAATACGTCACATAAAAATTATAAAAATGAGTGATTTGCTCACCAGTTTGAACATTGCTTAAATTAAGCATCAGTTGCCACAGCATATTTTTCTCAGAGCATATGCCCACCATAGTGTCACTTTTATAAATAGTTGCTTCTTTAGTGAACTTTTGCGGAATAAAACCCATATACATGGTGATACTTTCAAGCTTAGCGTTATCTATTTTTAGGTGGGCGGGTAAATCAAGGTAAATATTAAAGGGGGTTTCGGGGGTAATATTTTTATCACTTAACCATACTTTAACACCGGTATTATAAATACAGCGCTGATTCGTGTCGCAATTTGTTTTTAACAGTGCTTTTTGATCTTTTTGATTGGCATTGTCACAGCCTGTTAATACAAAAAACAGCATTAAAAACAAAGATAATCTATATATATGCATAACAAATCCGCGCTAAATAAAAACAAATCTTAATTAGCATGCTTTGAAATAACAATAGCCAGTGTGATGTTTGGTTAATATAGGTACAATCTGTATCAAAAAATAAACAACAAACTCACAAACTTTGATTGATGTCATAATTTTATGTAATTGACCTATCTTTTTTAGGCCAAAAAATTTATCATTTCACCCGCAAAAAATAAGGGTTTCTCGAGTTTGTTTTCTGAAGCATTCAGGCTTTGAACGTTTTAGGTAATACGCTTGGGGAAAATAGTAGGCCCCACTTTAAACGGTGGGTAATTCATTTCTAAACGCATTTATTGCAGCGGAAGCCAGAAAATGAGCCAAACAGTAGCATCACAAACTGAGTATAACTATAAAGTTGTACGCCAATTCGCTATTATGACAGTGATTTGGGGCATCGTTGGCATGAGTATTGGGGTTCTGATTGCTGCCCAATTAGCTTGGCCAGCACTTAACTTTGATACACCATGGTTAACATACTCTCGACTACGTCCGTTACACACGAACGCAGTAATTTTCGCATTTGGTACCAGTGCACTTTTTGCGACGTCTTATTACGTCGTTCAACGTACTTGTCAAACGCGCCTTTTCTCAGACAAACTCGCCGCTTTCTCTTTTTGGGGTTGGCAGCTTGTTATTGTATTAGCCGTAATTACATTACCACTGGGTATTACTAGCTCTAAAGAATATGCAGAGCTTGAGTGGCCAATCGATATTTTAATCGCGGTAGTATGGATAGTTTACGCAGTGGTATTTTTTGGTACGCTGATCAAACGTAAAGTATCGCACATCTACGTTGCTAACTGGTTTTACGCTGGCTTTATTATTACTGTTGCAGTGCTACACATTGTAAACAGCATGGCAGTGCCTGTGTCGTTAACTAAATCATACTCAATCTACGCAGGTGCGGTAGATGCAATGGTTCAGTGGTGGTACGGTCACAACGCTGTAGGTTTCCTACTAACGGCTGGTTTCTTAGGTATGATGTACTACTTTGTACCAAAGCAAGCAGGTCGCCCAGTTTACTCTTACCGTTTATCGGTAGTTCACTTTTGGGCACTTATTTCACTTTACATTTGGGCAGGTCCTCACCACCTTCACTACACTGCGCTTCCTGATTGGACGCAAAGTTTAGGTATGGTTATGTCTATTATCCTATTTGTACCGTCTTGGGGTGGTATGATTAACGGTATAATGACCCTCTCTGGCGCTTGGCATAAGCTACGTACTGACCCAGTACTGCGTTTCTTAGTTGTTTCATTGTCTTTCTACGGTATGTCTACGTTTGAAGGCCCAATGATGGCAATTAAATCTGTAAATGCATTATCTCACTACACAGATTGGACTATCGGCCACGTACACTCAGGTGCACTAGGTTGGGTTGCGATGATTTCAATTGGTGCTATTTACCACCTTATCCCTGCGTTATTCGCACAAGGTCGTATGTACAGCGTTAAATTGGTTAACACGCACTTTTGGTTACACACAGTAGGTGTTGTACTTTACATTGTTGCAATGTGGATCTCAGGTGTTATGCAAGGTCTAATGTGGCGTGCAGTTAACTCTGACGGTACATTAATGTACAGCTTTGTTCAGTCTTTAGAAGCATCACATCCTTTCTATATTATGCGCTTTGTAGGCGGTGTATTCATCGTTACAGGTATGTTAGTTATGGCTTACAACGTTCTGCGTACAATTTCAGCTGAGAAAGAATCACTGAAGTTAGACGCGCAAGCACAATTAGCATAACGGAGTGAGATGATGAGCAATAAAAATTCACAAAACAAACATGAAATAGTAGAAAAGAACGTTGGCCTAATGGCTATTCTGACTGTTTTTGCTATTAGTTTTGGTGCATTAGTTGAAATTACTCCGCTAATGTTCCAAGACGATACAACAAAACCTGTAGAAGGTTTGCGCCCACTTAACGCGCTTGAAATGGAAGGTCGTGACATTTATGTACGTGAAGGTTGTTATAACTGTCACTCACAAATGATTCGTCCTTTTCGTGATGAAGTTGAGCGTTACGGTCACTACTCTGTAGCGGGCGAATCAGTATGGGATCACCCTTTCCAATGGGGTTCTAAACGTACTGGTCCTGACCTTGCACGTGTAGGTAACCGTTACTCGGACGATTGGCATTATGCACACTTAGTTGACCCACGCGCCGTGGTTCCTGAGTCGAACATGCCAGGTTTTCCTTGGTTAGCAGAGACTAAGGTTGATACCAGCCTGACTCTGAAAAAACTACAAATTTTCCGTGATACTTTTGCTATTAACCCAGAAAACCCTAAACACCCGGGTTTAGGTTATGGCAGCGACGAAGAGCTACAAGCAGATGTTGATAAAGTTAACGCTATGAATAACGGCGAAGGCGCAACAGAAATGCAAGCCCTAATCGCGTATTTACAGCAACTTGGCACCCACTTGAAGTAATTATTATGGATTACGGAACATACAGAGGCATTTTGACTCTGGTAATTTTAGTATTGTTTATTGTGATTGTTGTATGGGCATACAGCAAGCGTAGCAAAAATCGTTTTGATGACGCTGCTAATGCCATTTTCGAAGATGAAAAAAAACATAACAACACACTCTCTAACGAGGAAAAGGAGTCTGAAAAATGACTAGCTTTTGGAGTATTTGGGTTATTGTATTAACCCTAGCCTGCTTAATCATCATTTTTAGCTTATTAGTTTGGAACCTTAAAAACTATGCTGGCGTAAAAGAAGGTGAAGACTGCGGACATGAATATGACGGCATTACCGAACTAAATAATCCACTACCAAAATGGTGGACGTACATGTTCTTCGCAACATTTATTTGGTCGGTATATTACTTAGCAGCTTATCCAGGTTTAGGTAACTGGGAAGGCTTAGGTAAATGGACAAGCTCTAACCAAGGTATTACCTCTTTAGCTGAATCTAAAGAAGCCACGGCTAAAGCAAAAGAAGAAGGCCGCTATGTTAAGCTTGATAAAGAATACGAAGCAGCACAAGAGCGCTTTGGTCCTATTTTTAACAAGCTTGCACAAGTACCAGTATTAGATTTAGTTAACTCTAAATTTGAAGGTGATGCAGCGCAGCAAGTAGCCCTTGAAAATGGCGAAAAGCATGAACAAACAGACGGCCAGTTAGCACTTGAAATTGGTCAGCGTTTATTCTCGCAAAACTGTGCGCAATGTCATGGTTCAGATGCACGTGGTGCAACGGGCTTCCCTAACCTAACTGACAAAGATTGGTTATACGGTGGCTCACCAGACAAAATTAAAGAAACGCTTCTTTATGGTCGTGTAGCCGCAATGCCTTCTTGGAGTGCAGCACTTGGTGAGCAAGGCGTTAAAGAAATGACAGCGCACGTACTTAGCTTGTCTGGTCGTACTGTTAACCAAAAAGATGCCGCTGCGGGTGCCGCTAAGTTTGCGATGTGTGCCGCGTGTCACGGTGCAGATGGTAAAGGCTCTGTTGCACATAACTTACCGTTTGGTGCACCAAATCTTACAGATAACATTTGGTTATACGGTGGCTCTCAACGCGCTGTTGAAGAAACCCTTAACCATGGCCGCGCCGGTGTAATGCCAGCATGGAAAGACATTTTAGGTGAAGATAAAATTCACCTGTTAACTGCCTATGTTTACAGTTTATCGCAAGATAAATAAACACCCAGTTAACTATTAATTAATCTTTTTATTTCAACAGATTAATCCAGATCAAAAAAGCCTCCAGTCGGAGGCTTTTTTTTAGTCTTTTACAAATATTTGCTATAAAATAGCCCTACCTAAACTAATTTTAGAGCAACTATGCAACCTACTCCGTGGTATAAAAATTTTTGGCCTTGGTTTTTAATCTTTTTTCCGCTAGCGGCCATTATCGGGTGCATAACCTTAATTATTACTGCTGTGGGCAACGGCCCAGATATGGTGGTTGATGATTACTATAAAAAAGGCAAAGCAATAAACTTAGAACTTACTAAGTTTGAAAAAGCCAAAGCACTGTTTTTACATGGCAAGCTTAATGTTACAAACGAGCGTGCCAGTTTTGCCTTTACTAAAGGCGATTATAGTAACGTACACGCTTTAAAGCTGTCTTTTTATCATCGCACCATCAAAGCGCATGACTTTGAAGCAACGCTTACCCCTAATGCAAATAAAGAATTTACTGCCCTTTTAGATAACTACACACCAGGTGCTTACTCTGTATTTATAGAGCCGGTGGATGGTAGTTGGAAGTTAAAAGAAAACATTACTCTTCCTACCGAGCAGCCTTTGTTAGTTACCCCAAATTATAAGTAGCCACCACTATGAGCGTTTCTTGCTTTCATTGCCTTGAAAGTGTGCCAAATGGATTTCGCGCAACCGTAACAATAGATAACACGCCACAGCCTATGTGCTGTATTGGCTGCCAAGCAGTTGCGCAAAACATTGTTGACCAAGGCATGACCGACTATTACAAATACCGCACCGTACGCGCTGGTAAAGTAGAGCAGTTAGTCCCTGAGCAACTCGCGCTTATTAAAAGCTACGACAACGAAGACATACAAGATGAGTTTATAGCCACAACCGATAACTTATCCCAAGTACTTTTAAGTGTTGAAGGCATTACCTGCGCCGCGTGTGCATGGCTTATCGAAAAGCAATTACTTAGCTTAAAAACGGTAAAGCGCGTTGATGTTAATACCTCAACTAACCGTGCCATGATCCAATGGGATAAAACCCAAACCCCGCTGAGCGAAATTATTACTTCCTTAGCCAAAATTGGCTATAAAGCTTACCCGTTTCAAGCTGATGACGAAGCCCAACAAAAGCAACAATCAGCAAAAGCCTATATACGCCGCTTAGGTGTTGCAGGGCTGATGACCATGCAAGTGATGATGTTTGCCTTTGCCATGTACTTTGGCATGTTCTCGGGTATGGATAATAACTTTGAGCAATACTTTAGGTGGATAAGCCTAGTACTTGCCTCCCCCGTTATTTTATACAGCGCATTACCCTTTTTAACTAACGCTATTAATGGCTTAAAAGCAAAACAGTTAAATATGGACTTACCCGTTTCGCTGGCTATTTTTGGTGCGTATAGCGCCAGCTGTTATGCCACATTTATGCAAGTAGGCGAAGTGTATTTTGAATCGGTATGTATGTTTACCTTTTTATTATTATTAGGTAAATACCTTGAATTTAGGGCTCGATTAAAAGCCAGCGAGTTTACTGCCAACTTACAAAAGCTGCTGCCTTTAACCGCCCGCACCCTTGATGATAACGGCCAAGAGCATATTATTGCAGCTAAAAAGCTTAAGCTTAATGATGTTGTACTCATAAAGGCTGGCGAAACTATCCCCGCTGACGGAGAGCTTATCAAGGGGCAAACAAGTGTTGATGAGTCGATGATGACCGGTGAGCATCAGCCCGTTAATAAGTTTATTGGCCACAATGTGTATGCTGGGTGTGTTAATCACGATGGCGTAATAGAAATAAAAATAAATAAAATTGGCCAAAACACCCTACTAAACCAAATTATACACTTACAACACACAGCGCTTACCAAGCGCCCTAAACTGGTAGAAATTACCGATAAAGTTGCCCAGTGGTTTATTGCCTGCTTGCTAGTTTTTGCCTCTATAACGGCCATTGGCTGGTACCAAATTGACCCAGAGCACGCGTTTTGGATCACTATTTCTGTATTGGTTGCCACTTGCCCTTGCGCGCTTAGCCTTGCTATACCTACCGCATTAACGTGCGCTGTAGCCACGCTTACCCGCAAAGGGGTGTTAATTAAACAAGCGCATGTGCTCGAAACCCTCTCGCAATTAACGCTGTTTGCCTTTGATAAAACAGGCACCCTCACACAAGGTAAATTTAGCTTAGATGCCATTGATATACTCGATGACACAATCTCTAAAGAGCAAGCGCTAAATATTGCAGCCCAGTTAGAGCGTTATTCTGAGCACCCCATAGCCAGCGCATTTAATAAATACGCCACCACCGAGCTTGCCCTTACAAACATTACTGTACACCCAGGTATGGGCATTAGTGCACAAAGCGCAGATGATCATTACGCTATTGGTAAAAGCGGCTGGTTTGACAGTAAAAAAACAAATGCCCAAGCAAGCCTATTTATAAATAAACGCGTAGTTGCTCGTTTTTACTTTATAGATAAAGTAAAACCCGGTGCCAGTGAGCTTATAAGTACCTTACAAGCACAAAACTTGAGCTGTCATATGCTCACAGGCGATGCATCAGACGCCGGACAAAAAATAGCAAAACAGTTAAAGCTCAACAGCAGCCAAAGCGCCCTGTCGCCTAAAGATAAACAAACCGCCGTAGAGCAATGGTCATCACAAAACGAAGTGGTTGCCATGGTAGGCGATGGCATTAACGACAGCCCAGTATTTGCCAGTGCCCATTTATCCATTGCAATGGAAACCGGTGCCGACATTTCTAAAAACAGTGCCGATGTAGTGCTGTTAAACAGTGATTTAGCCTCAATTGCGCACCTACTCAATGTTGCTAAGCAAACCAGGCGAATCATTAAGCAAAACCTAACGCTATCTTTGTTGTATAATGCCTCTATTTTACCGCTTGCAGCGCTTGGGCTTGTAGCCCCGTGGATGGCCGTTATTGGTATGTCTGCCAGCTCAATTATTGTGATTAGTAATTCACTAAGGCTTTTAAAGTTATGAGCATAATTTATATTTTAATCCCGATTGCCATATTATTTGTGATTATTGCCATTGGCGTGTTTTTTTGGGCCGTTAAAAGCGAGCAATTCTCTGATTTAAACAAACAAGGTCATAGTATTTTGTTTGAAGATGATAAAGAACAACACAACAAAAGTAATGATTGACCCACTTTACACCAGCGCCTTTTTAATGGGCTTAATTGGTAGCGGGCATTGCCTTGCCATGTGCGGTGGTATTGCCAGTTCATTGCAATTGGCCATTAACAAGCGCCAATCTGTTATTTATTCATTTGCTTATAACATTGGCCGAGCGTGTAGCTACATGCTGGCTGGCGCACTCGTTGCGGGTATAAGTAGCCAATTTGCAAAGCAAAATACGTTTTTTTCTGTAACCCTTTCATTCATTGCGGCTATTTTTATGCTGCTGGTAGGCGTATATATAATGCGCTTAGGCCCCACTTTGCAATGGCTTGAAAAAATAGGCAAAACACTTATTTGGCAGCATATTGTTAAGCTTAATAAATATTTAATGCCTGTAGATTCAACGGCTAAAGCATTGGGTTACGGCGCGTTGTGGGGCTGGCTACCCTGTGGTTTGGTTTATTCAGCGCTCACATGGGCAATGACCAGCCCTAGTGCATTTGATGGTGCCCTAGTGATGCTTTGCTTTGCGCTTGGCACCTTTCCGGCCATGATCACCTTAGGCCTGGCCGCCCAAAAACTTAATAGTGTTATTAACCACCCATGGACGCGAATTGTGTTAGGCAGTATTATAATTTGGTATGGTATGTACCTATTGATCATTGCCACCGACAAACTAGTACATTAATCGTCAGCGGCATTAAGCCACTCGGTTTATTTTCACTGCTGTGTATAAAAATTAAAACGGATTAAATTATGGATTTCTCTCAAAGTCGCGCTAAAAGTAATTGTGCAATTAGCTGTAACAACTGCAGCATCAGCCAATTGTGTTTGCCGTTTTCGTTAAATGGCCAAGAAATGGATAAACTTGACGAAATCATTGAACGCAAAAAGCCCCTGCACAAAGGCGACTACTTGTTTGAATCCGGTGCTGCGCTTAATGCAATTTATGCAGTACGCTCAGGCTCATTTAAATCGTACACATTGTCTGAACAAGGGGATGAGCAAATTACCGGTTTTCACTTAGCCGGCGATTTAGTCGGCTTTGATGCCATTAGCAAAATGGCTCACCAGAGCTTTTCGCAAGCACTAGAAACATCAATGGTCTGCGAAATCCCGTTTAATACACTCGATGAGTTAGCAGGTAAATTACCCAAACTTCGCCAACAAATTATGCGTTTAATGAGTAGCGAAATTACCTACGATCAAGAAATGCTGCTACTTCTTAATAAAAAATCGGCAGAAGAGCGCCTAGCGAGCTTTATTTATAACCTTTCGGAGCGCTTTGGCGAGCGCGGATTCTCGCGTAAAGAGTTTAGATTTACCATGACTCGTGGTGAAATAGGTAACTACTTAGGGCTAACCGTTGAGACCATCAGCCGCTTATTAAGTCGTTTTCAAAAAGCGGACTTAATAAAAGTAGAAGGTAAATTTATTACTATTTTAGACAGCGACGCACTCGCCAAAACGGCAGCAATAATTAAGCCTTGCTAAACTAACAGGTGTTGTAACTTTGATTTAGAACAACAATTTGTGTGCTACCCCTTTAACTGCTGTGTATTTACGTTACACTGAAAGTAAGTTAAAAAGGGAGTAGCATATGAACACTATTAAACGTATTTTAGCCGTTATTGATCCCACTAAGGATGACCATCACGGTTTAGCTCGCTCGATTGATTTAGCCAAAAAGTCAGGCGCGAGTATTACCGCCTTTATGACTGTTTACGACTTTTCTTACGAAATGACCACTATGCTGTCGTTTGAAGAGCGCGAAGCAATGCGAAAAGCCGTTATAAACGATAGAGAATTATGGCTTAAGGATATAATTTCTACCTACCCAGATGTAAATATCACCACCCAAGTGGTCTGGCATAACCGCCCTTTTGAAGCCATTATTAATACCGTGATTGAACAAGAATACGATTTAGTGGTTAAAAGTACCCATCAGCATGGCGCGCTAAAATCGGTTATTTTTACCCCTACCGACTGGCACTTAGTACGTAAATGTCCCACACCTGTGTTATTTGTAAAAGAAATGGCCTGGCCTGAGCAAGGTAATATTTTAGCCGCAGTCAATGCGGTTAGTGAAAACGATGAGCATGTAGCCCTTAATAAACGCATTATTAAAGATGCACAATTTTTATGTGAACTTGCCAACGCTAAACTTAATTTAGTTAATGCCTACCCTGCTACACCCATTAATATTGCCATAGAGATACCAGAATTTAACCCAGGCCTTTATAACGAATCTGTAAAAAAACACCACATAGAATCTACCAACGAGCTTGCTAAAACCTTTAGTTTAACTAATGAGCAATGCTTTATAGAAGAAGGCCTACCGGAGGATGTGATCCCCGATGTAGCAAATCGCTTAAATAGCGAACTGGTGGTGATTGGCACCGTAGGGCGCACGGGGCTAAGTGCCGCATTGGTTGGCAACACTGCCGAGCACGTAATTGATAGCCTAGACTGCGATGTCTTGGCATTAAAACCTGATGGCTACGTAAGCCCGCTTGCCAAAAGTTAAACAAAGCCTTAACTAGCGCTTTAATACCCATAGTACTTGGGTATATAATACGCCCCTTTATTTTCAGCAAATAATTTGCCGCATTGTTTTATAAGGGGGCGTAGTGTCTCACTCAGCTCAAGCCAAAGCTCAATACAACTTAAATAAGCTACAAAAGCGTTTACGCCGTCTTACTGGCCAAGCCGTCATGGACTTTAACATGATAGAAGAAGGCGACCGTATAATGGTATGCCTATCGGGTGGTAAAGACAGTTACACCATGCTTGATATGCTTAAACATTTAAAGCGTGTGGCGCCTATTAAATTTGATTTATTTGTTGTTAATCTCGATCAAAAACAACCAGGCTTTCCTGAACACGTTTTACCTGAGTACCTTGATAAACAAGATATTGAATACAAAATTGTAGAAGAAGACACCTACAGCATTGTTACCGATATAATTCCTGAGGGTAAAACCACGTGTTCGCTTTGCTCACGCCTACGTCGTGGTATTTTGTACCGTACAGCCAAAGAAATGGGTGCAACTAAAATTGCCCTTGGCCATCACCGCGATGACATGATCGAAACACTCTTTTTAAACATGTTTTACGGCGGTAAGCTTAAAAGCATGCCGGCTAAATTAATGAGCGATAACGGCGAGCATATGGTTATTCGTCCCCTCGCTTATTGTAAAGAAGCCGATATAAGTAAATACGCATTTAGCCAAGGCTACCCTATTATTCCTTGTAACTTATGTGGCTCACAAGAAAACCTGCAACGTAAACACACTAAAAACATGCTAGCGCAATGGAATAAAGACCACCCTGGGCGTATTGAGAGTATTTTTACTGCAATGCAAAATGTGGTGCCTTCGCATTTAGCCGATACAGAACTATTTGACTTTGAAAACCTAAAAACCGGCGACGTTATTGATGGCGGCGATATAGCACTCGATAAACCAGATATACCTAACGCGCCTGTAAGCGATGAAGATGAAAACCAACAGCAACAAGCTGATGTTGTTACTATTAACCTAAGCTAACGGTTTTAAAAATACAGTTAAGGGGCTACTCGCCCCTTTTTTTATACTCATTAATCCTGCTAAGCGCCTTTATCAGCTAACCCTTTTAAAAACTCTAAACTCATTCGTTCTTGCTCGTTTGCTTGATAAGGCAACTGTTGCAAACTATCGTAGGCAAAATCTGTAATTTCAAACTCAGTAATGTCACTGCTACCAAAACTATTACGCTCACCTGGTCTTGGCGACATGCGCTCTATCACAAAGTCACTTAAACGCATGTTAACCACCCCTTGTGGTAATACCGACCAATGCGCCTTTAAATCCACCGTTTGACTGCCCTGTGAAAGTTTCTTTTTAGTCACCAAATGTGCAAGTGGGGTCGTATCACTGTATAAATTAGCTCTAATTCTATATAAGCCACTTTTAAGCACCTTTAAATGGGCTGTGGCTATCATGTTTTCGTTTTGTACATAGGCATTATCAAAATCAATAAGCGTCGCACTGGGTGGCATATACTGTATTTGCGCAACTGCAGGCACCTTTTTACCTGCAACATTTGCCTCTACAAATAGCTGTAAATTTCGCGGGTAGTCTTCACTGGCTTTAAAGCTTACTGTGGCTTCACCCTGCTGAGCTGTGGTGGTTTTTGAACTGATTGACGCTTTGGTATCGGTATTGCTTAGCGCTACATTTACCTCTGCTAGGTTTTGCGCAGCAATATGAACGGTTATTTCTTGCGGGTATACAAACCGATATTTATCTAAACTAACAACGAGGGCATTACCCGCATCGTCAATGGGGCTTGTAACTGGGTAAAACTGATTGGGCTTTAAACGGTCTTCATCAAGTGCGCTTAAGGGCTGCGAATAAGGTGGGTATTTGAGTGCGCTTTGGTATTGCATTGCCACATGCTCTGCGGCACTGGCCAAGTGCTGATCATAATGTATTTTGGGTGGGCTTTTTGCCTGTTTTTGTTTTGGCACATCAATGGTTATTACGGTGTTTTTATCTGGGCTTGCTGGATCTGTCTTGTTTTTTATTGCCAGTGCAGCGGGAGGCTCAAGCGTTTTAACTTCATTTTTATTTGTAAACCACAGTAAAAACATCGCAATACTGACTACAGCGGCACCAATGTAAAACTTTTTCATCTTGCATCAATCCTTTAAAAGCGTGCAGCAAATAACTACACGCTCTAGCGTTTAATACCTAACGCGTTTATAAAATTTAGGTACTTATTAAGGGATCACGTTATAAATAAGTGCCGAGGCGCTTTGCGTGTTTGAATCCTTAATATAGCGGTAGTGTTTTTTCCAAAACCAAGTACCCGTTGTTTTATCAAATGTATTAAAGCCAACATTTTGACCATCTACATTTATATTGTTCATGGCAATTGTGACATTCCCTTTGCGCTGCGCATTGTGGATCTCGTTGTGGCTGTAGCTGTCGCTCATCATCATTGGATAATGGTTCGGCATAAAGCTATTAACGGCATCGCCTTGTGATTTTAACTGGCCATTAGTATCAATACTGCTACTGCAACTGCCAAACGATTTAGCCGCGCTTGCTCCACACGATGAATGCGATGCCACCACCGAATCATCATTACCTTTTAAAAACCCGCCCGTTAAACCTAGGTACTCATTACCATCGGCTACAAAACGTAAACGCGGCGTACGCGCATCTGGAAACGGCGAAATTTTGCGTGCGTTATTTACTTTTAAGTCGTGTAATACGCCCACCGCTTCTGTCACATCGCTGCCTAACCACCATTTGAGTGCAGCATCCACTGCAAAGTTCCATGCTGCGCCAGTTAAAGCACTTACAGCAATATCGGCAAGCTCGCTGCCGCCCCCTGCTCCCGCTAAATCAAAGGTCGCCACAATATTAAGTGGCGTAAGCCCTGCATTTTCAAGCCAATTAGCTTGGTTATCAATAATATGGCGAGCAACTAAATCACCTGTTGAATGCGTTACTAGCACACAGCCATCAGCACATAAGTTAGAACGCGATATTTGCTTTAATTTAGGCCATACCCAATCGGTCGCAATTTTACCTTCAATGCGCTCATAGGCAGGCCAATCAATACGTTCATCAGCACGGTTATTCCAATAGGTTTGCCAATAGGTTTCACCGTCGTTTATTACATCGCTGCCCGACTTATTGGTTATTTGCGATACCTGTAAGCCGTGGATCAGTATAATTTTGTGATCTTTACTCAGTGCAGAAAAGCTCATTAAAAACGCAGAGCTGGCAAAAAGTAGATACTTAAGTGTGTGTGTTCGTTTAGAGTTGTTCATATAAATCCTTAATGTGTTCAGTGTTTTATTTTTATGCCTATGTACTTAAGGTATTCATTTACACATGTGCAGGCGCACATGCATTGACCAGTATTAGGAACAACGCTCAAAAATGCAACAATTTATTATCATTTAAATTCTGTTAAATCTATATTGACTGTATATTCAGTGGCTTAAATTCAAATAATTGCAATATTTAGTATTATTTACACATACCTAGTAATTAGGCAGTACTAAAGCTAAAAAACCTAACGCATAAAAATACGTTAGGTTTTTAGAAATTAGTTCAACCTTTAAATATAAACAGGTATTAGTATTTTAAACGCTCATACAATCCTGAGGCTCTTGATACACTTTTGCTCATGGCCAATTGCAGTACTTTTTTATCGGCCACCAGCTCAAAGGTGTTTTTAGCACGTGTTATGCCTGTGTACACCAGCTGTCTATTTACACCCATACTGGCGTGTTTAAGCGGCGGTAAAACCATAGCAGTATAACTAAACTCCGAGCCCTGCGATTTATGTATGGTCATTACATACACTTTATCGTGAGCAGGTAGGCGCGCGGGTGAAAACGCCCGAACCGTGTTTTGCTCATCAATAAATAATGCTTTTAACTGCCCGCTTTCATCGGGCATTAAGATACCAATATCACCATTAAACAACTTAAGTTGATAATCGTTTTGGCTCACCATAATGGGCATACCACTGTAATGGCGCTGGTTTGGGCTTACCGATATTAACCCTTGTTGCACAAGTGCGCGCTCAATGCGGCTGTTTAAGCTATTTACGCCGTAATCACCCTCACGCACGGCCGCTAATAATTGATATTGAGAAAACGCCGCGTGAACATCTGCAACACTTGCCCCTTGTGCAATTAAATTTAAATAATGAGCGTAATGCTTAGCAGCACTGTTTATTAATTTTTCTATGGGTTTTGCAACAAAGTCATAATCTAAAATAACATCGTTAAATTGGCCTTGTGTGCTTTGTTGCTCTACGTATTTTAAAATACCGTTATGGTTAGTATTAACCGCCAGCGCAAGCTGGCCAATGCCACTTTGTGCATCAAACCGGTAACTGTGTTGTAAGAACGCAATGCAATCAGCTAGTTTAAATTCGCTATGTCCAGGCGCCGCTAATTTAGCCTCTCCTTTAAAACATAAAGCATTGAGCTCATCACATCGTGCTTGCGAGTAATTAGGCGTTTCACCCAATGCTAACCCTTGGCATAAATCACTCATTACACTGCCGGTATCTACCGAGGCAAGTTGGTCTTTATCGCCAAGCAATATTAAACGCGCATGCGCAGGCAGTGCTGCTATTAATTTAGCCATGAGTGATAAATCAACCATACTGGCTTCATCAATAATAAGTACATCTAAATGCAGCGGGTTGGTGCTGTTATGCTTAAATTTATTAGTAAAGGGTTTAACCCCTAAAAGCCGGTGAATAGTTTGCGCGCTATCGGGAATTAAGGCCTTTATATCCTCAGGAATAATTTTAAGTTGCTCTTTTGCCCCTAAAATTGATTCACTTAAACGAGCTGCCGCTTTACCTGTAGGCGCCACCAGCTTTATGCTTAAAGGTGCACTTTTATAAAGCGACTGTAAAATAGCTAATAGCTTAGTCACGGTGGTGGTTTTACCTGTCCCTGGCCCGCCCGTAATAACGCTAAAACCTTTTGTTGCGGCAATAGCACAGGCTACTTTTTGCCAATCAATCGCCAGTGCTGAATTATCAACAAAGTAGTCATTTAATAATTGGCTGAGTAACTGGGTATTTATATTTAAATGGCGCTCACTCATCGCAAGTAAACGTGTAGCTAAGGTGTGCTCATAATCAGCTAGGCGCGCAAAATAAAGCCGTTCGTTAAATAACTGTAAGGGTTTGGCCTCGCCTACACTGTTATGGGCACTTAAACAGCTAAGCGCATCGAGGTAGTTAAAGGCTTCGTTAAAAGGCGATGTAATATTTGGTACATTGCCCTCGGTTTTAGTAAAGTCGCTTTGGCGTAAATTAAACGGGTTTTGCCAGTCGACTTCTTTTAATGTTAAACAGCTATGCTGGCTTTGCTGTGCTAAACACAGCAATAACACTATATAAAACACGTCGTTTTGCTGGTTGTCGCACAGCATTAAGGCAAGCTTTACATCTACCATTCTTATGCGTTTTTCATCTAATAAGTAGTCAAGAAGCTCCACCGTATTTAACGGTTGGGCAGGTGCTGGCGGCTCATCAAACAAGCTTTGCTGCATAGGATAGTCACTCATAACATGGCTCCTTGGCTAAATAAGCCATCTAATAGTGTGATTTGCTCTGCGCTAAGCTTATTAAAATACACCCCTTTGCCCGCCGGCATGCCGCGTAAAAACGTATAATAAACCCCGCCTAAATGGGTTTCTATTGCATAACCACTAATGCGTTGTTTGAGTAATCGGTGCAGCGCAACGCTATAAATTAAATACTGTAAATGATACTGATGGCTATTCATGGCTTGCTCTAGCAGGTCGCTTTCATAGTCAGCGGGCGTATTGCCTAAGTAATTAGACTTATAATCTAAAATATAATACTTCTCTTGATAGCAAAAAATTAAATCTATAAATCCCTTTAACAGGCCTTTTACATGAGAAAACTCGAGTTTGCTTTGGGTAAAACCAAAATGCTTAACCAGTATTTCGTTTAATTTAGGCGCGCTTAAACTATCTAAAGGTAAATTAAATTCCATTTCGACTAGGCAATCTGTCGGAGCTAATTGACTTAAGCTTAACCCCTCATTGTTTAAGGGGCAGATTAACGAATCAAGCACCCATTGCTCGGTCACGTGTTGCCAGCTTTCGCTAATATGGTATTTATCCAGCGCATGTTTAACTACCTCTGCTAAATTTTGCTCTGGATTTGTAGGGTGTACTTGCGCACTGGTAAAGTCTATTTGTTCAAAAATTTCATGCAAACAGCTTCCAGGCTTCGCCCCCTTGGGAAAACTGTAAGGCGATGGTATTTCATCCTGGCTGTTAGCAAATTCATCTTTTTCATGATCTTCATCGCTGCGCCCAGGCTCAATATGATCGGTGTGCTTTTTAAAGCTTAGCGCGCTAAAGCTGGTTGCTCGCCAATCTCGCTCTATGTTGGCTGTAACCGTATTAACTCTTAACGCTTGGCTTTGCTGCACTGCGCTATTGAGTGTTAATTGGCCTTGTTCGGCCAATTGCTCAGCCGTAAATTGCTGATAATGCATTTCGGTGTGAGCGTCGCAAAATTCACTTAAGTGGGTGCGCCACGTTTGGCTACTTTTAAGCTCAAGCCCTGCAAATAACACATGCCCTAATGCACTACTTTGTATAGCCAAGCGACTACTTTGCCCTTGCCCTATGTTATACACCCCAAGTGCACAAAAATGTACCGCACGGGTAAGGGCAACATAAAGTAAGCGTAAGTCTTCAGCTAGGCGTTCTTGCTCGGCTTGTGCTAAGGCGTCTTCGTTTTTACTTAAATCGTAAACTAGCTGGCCGTTTTGATGATAAAGCGCTTCTTTAGTTTCGCGATAGCCACTGGCAAAAGGCATAAATACCAGCGGATACTCGAGCCCTTTTGAGGCATGCATAGTCACAATTTTAACTAAGTTTGCGTCACTCTCTAGGCGTACTTGCACGGTTTCGCCATCTTGCTGGCTTACTTTTTGTGCAAACCAACGTAGCAAGCGCAAAGTGCCTTCTAGCTCTATTTGCTTTTGCTGCAGTATTTCACCTAAGTGTCTAAAGTCGGTTAACCAGCGCTCAACGTTATAGCCAAGCCCTTGCCACTTAGCGCTCAGCTGATTATGACTTAACAAACGCTCAAGCATCGCCATTGCGCCCTGCTTGTTCCAAATATGGCTAAGTTGAGCAAAAAAGTTTAAGTGCTCTTGCCATTTATTTTCATCATCAGCAAGGGCGTAAATTTCGTTGTAGCTTAAACAAAATAATGGCCCTGCTAATACGCCGCGCAGTAATGACTCGTTGTATTGCCCATGCAATGCCGTTAAAAAATTAAGTAAATGGTGGCTAAGCTCTTGGCTAAAAACACTGTCGCGCGATAAATACACGCTAGCAATATTGGCATTGCTCAGTGCTTTTTTCATTATTTGCGCTTCTACACGGTCGCGCACCAATATACAAATATCGGCAGCGGTCACCTTATGCTTACCAATGCACGCTCGCCCTTGCTCGGCTTGCTCAAGCAGTGTCACTATTTTATTAGCAAAATAGCTGGCCAAATGCCCTTGCCCAACGCCTTTACTGGTGGGTTTGTTTTTTTCATCTGCAGCTTCATCTACAAATACATTAAATTCAAACGCGGTGGCAGGTTTGTCATCTATTGTAAATGTTTCATCGGCTTTTTTGCCTTTTGCTGCTACTGCGTTAAACGGTATGGCATCGTTATAAATAAAGCTATTGGCATGTTTAGAAAACAAACTGTTCACACTGCTTACTATATCGATGCTTGAGCGAAAATTAGTACCTAAAGTAAATTGCTGCTCAGGCTCTACCGACTCTTTTGCGCCAATATAGGTAAAAATATCTGCGCCCCTAAAGCCATAAATAGCCTGTTTTGGGTCGCCTATCATGGCAAGCGTCGTTTTTTCTTGGCCGTATATTTTGCTAAAAATTCCGTACTGAATCGGATCGGTATCTTGGAACTCATCAATCATGGCAACAGGAAATAACTGCGCTATTTTTTGCGATAAAGCCTCGCCCTGCTCGGCATTTAAAGCACTGTGTAAATTAGTCAGTAAATCATCTGGGGTGATCACACTTTGCTCTTGCTTGCGTTTTACAATTGCCTGTTTAACCCACCGAGCTGCGGTTTGTACAACGGCAATTTTAAGACCCTGATTAATTTTAGTATTAAGTGCACTGAGCTCATCAAACAGGCTAAGCAGAGGGTGGCTAAATAATGGCTGATTTTTTTTATAATTACTGGCATCACTTAAGTTTTCGCTGCTCCACACCTCAAACGAGTATTTATTGGTGCCAAATTCAAAAAATAACTCATCACCTAAACAAAATCCTTCAAGGGCCGTTAAACTGCCTTTTCGCCCAGGTGTTTTAGAGCCACTTAAACCCGAGCCCTTTATTGCAGCTATAAACTCTTGCTCCAGCACTGCTTTTTTAAAAGCGGGTACTTTAGCAATGTACTCATCGCGAGCTTTAAATACGTCATCTAAGTTTATTTGCGGCACTATGTTCGCATTGGCTTTATTTAGCACACTACTAACTTGGCTAAATAGCGATTCAGGGGCTGCAAACACCTCTAAAATAGCATCAGTGCGTTCTTTATTAAGTGGGTATACAAAGGCGCGCCAAAAATCCTTAATTGTGTCGAGCAGTATGTCGCGCTCATCTAGAATAAATTCAAGGTTAAAAGCAACGCCCGATTCAAACGCATGCTGCTTTAACATGCGTTGGCAAAAACCATGAATGGTAAATATAGCGGCTTCGTCCATAGATTTAGCGGCGGCATCGAGTAAATCAAAGGCGCGGTGTTTATCATCTACTGCGGCTATTACACCTTCTATTAATTCATCATTTGGGTTTTGGCCCAGTAATGCATCGCGCGCAGCAATAATACGGCTGCGTACGCGGTCTTTAATTTCTTGCGTTGCAGCATCGGTAAAGGTAACCACCAATATTTGCTCAACACTTAACGGGGTGTTTATCTCCCCTGGTATTTGCAAGCCTAATAAATAGCGTAAATAAAGCCCGGTAATGGTGTAGGTTTTACCCGTACCCGCACTGGCTTCTATTAAACTTTGCCCTTTTAACGGCATTGTTAGCGGATTAAGCGCTTGCATGGTCACTCTCCTTTGCATGTGCATGTAATGGGGAGAGTAATTTTTCGCTCCACTTAATAAATTCTTCTTGGCAGTCATTGAGCGATTGCACCGTTAAACGAATATACGGGTTTTCGCCCTCGCCGCGCCCTATGTATTGTGGGTTAAACTTGCTAATGGCTTTACCAATATCGCCACCACTTTTAATGTATTCATAGCCACTTACCGGATAAAATGCCACAGGCTCTTTGCGCAAGGCTTGGTATAACGAAAACCAATCATTGAGTAAGGCATCGGCCTCATTTTTACTCAGTGGTGCAAAGCTAATTTGCTTATCGAGCCCCAGTAAAAGGGTTTCAACATTTTGCTCCATACTTTGTGCAACAAGATGATATATAAAGCCTTTAATTAAATCTTTGGCCTTTATACTGGCACTTCGGTAAAACACTTGTTTTTGAAGGTAAATATGATTAAGCCAGCCCTCAATGGTGGTGTTCTCTATGCGCAAAGACACCTCAAGCGGGTCGGTTTTGCCGCTTTTAATATGCTCTTTTACTTGCCCGGCTAGTGCATCTACTCGGTGCGCCATGCTCTCATACACTAAATTGCCCACATTGGCTTGTGGCAGCTCCCCCCGTTGCAATATTTGCTCTGTACTTAAAGGTTGCTCATTAATGTTGGCTTGCAGTATTTCGTCTAAATAAAAGTAGCGGCGCAGCGCATCTAGGCTAAAAGGCTCTTCATCTTTTGCTACTTCGTTAAATTCAGGTAGGCGTAAACCTAATGTTTGCTGGTAAAAGCTCTCTTGTGCGTTGCACACACTGCGAATAAATACATCAAGCTCTAATTGCGCGGGCGCTGTTACATCAATGGCTGTTAGCGGCTGCGCGTCTATACGCTCGCTTGGCAGCCAAATAGGATTAAAACTGTGATTACTCAGTTTTTCATCAGCTTCAGTGTCTACTGTGTAATACGCACGATTAAAAGGCTGCAAGTGCTGCTGATTAATTAAACACCCAGGCAGCGTTTTTTCGCTGTTATTTGCTAACGTAAAGCTGCGGCCTATGTACTCTAAAAGCTCGCTTACTAAGGTTGAGGGCATACGCGGTTGATTGTCAAAACACGAGCGGCCAATGTAACTTATGTATAAATTTTCGCGGGCACTAAGCAGGGCTTCTAAAAATAAGTAGCGGTCATCTAATTTACGTGAACGGTCACCTTTTTGTTTTTTAGAATACGGCACTAAGTCAAACCCTATTGGCTGCACCGTACGTGGGTAATCGGCATCGTTTAAACCAAGCATACACACCACTTTAAACGGCACGGCGCGCATAGGCATTAGTGTACAAAAGTTAACTTGCCCCACTAAAAAGCGCTGTCCTACCCCTTTTTCCTGAATGCCTTGTTTTATCAGGTAGCTTACAATTCGTTGCGATACATGTTTATCGTAATCGCCATTATCGTGGTGCTTTTTAAGTTCCTCTAAAACATTTTGCAGTACCAGTAAATCCCAGCTGTCTTCGCCTTCATTGTAATAAATAGCATTTATTAGCTCAGATAAAATATCCGCTTTATTGCTAAGGGTATCATCAGGTGTTAGCTCATCTTTAAAGCGCTGCAGTACATCAATAAAATGCACCAGTTTATTAAGGGTATCAAGCGCCATGCCCTCTACTTCATCGGCACTATAAATGCCGTTAAACGGGCATTGCTCATCGCGCTGGGCTATGCCTAGCAGTAAACGGTTTAAACCATGCTGCCAGGTATTTAAATCTATTGCGGGTAAATCAAAGCTACTTTTGTGCTCAGCATTTATACCCCATTTAACCCCTACACGCTCAAGCCAATATTGAATTTGTTCGTACTCGTGCGCCTCTAGCGCAAATTTTTCGGCAATTTGTGTTACTTGCAGTAAATCAAGAATATCCGAGACACCAAAACGCGAAAACGGCAAATTGGCTAAGCTGGCAAACGAGCTCAGCACCGGTTTTTCTTGCTCTATGGCTAAATCGGCCAATGCATAAGGAATAAAGCGACTGGTGTTCTGCGCGCCGCCAAATACCGCTTCAATATACGGGCTGTACGTACCTACATCAGGCATCATTACAATAATGTCTTTAGGAGTGAGCGACGGGTTTTGATTAAACAAAGTAAGTAAATAGTCGTGCAGGCGCTCAACCTCTCTAAGCGGTGTGTGGCAATCGCTTAAAGTAATGCTGGTGTCGGTGTCGCTAATGGGCAGTTTACCCTCATCATTAATAAACCATTGCTTGTTATCGGTAAGTGACTCACCTTTAAATGCCAGTTGGTAAATCTCGCTTTGAATTTGACCCAGTAAGCTATCGTCAAACGCATCTATAAAGCCATCAATCCAACGCGCATCAAGTTGTACGAGTTGCTCAAAGTAATCGCGCCCTAGTTTTCCCCATGACGATAAAAGCGGGTTACCTATAAAGTAGTATTCTTCATCAGGGTTAGTTTGTTTTTTTTGCTGCGCTTCTAAAAGCGGCATTTTGGCGTATTTGGCATTTATTTTGGCTGCTGTTTTTTCATCAACCACATCGCCCCAATAATGCTCGCTAGGATTAAAAAAGAATAAAAACACCTCTGTTTTTTTGCTCAGCGCTTCAAACACCTCAAGCTGCGAGCTCGCAATCGCCGATATACCAAATAAACTAATGCGTTTAGGTAGTAAGCTATTATCCATATTCTCAAGGGCATCGAGTAGCTGCCCTTGCATATTGGCACGATGAAATTGGCTTTGCCCAAGCGCTTTACTGTGCGCCACCAGCTTTCGCCATAAATCGCTTTGCCACGGGGCAATGCTTACATCAACATCGTCAAGTTCATCTTTGCCGCTATCCCAAGTGGCAATCCAGTGCGGGCGGTACATTAAATATTGGTCGTACACATCGGCAATTTTTTCACACAGGGCAAAGGTTTTTTGCCCGTCTAGATCGCCCTCTAAATAGGTTTTTAATGGCAAATAAAGCGGTTCATCAATACAACTGGGCAGTATTGCAAATAATTTCCAAGCAAGGTTAGGCTTATTAAATGCCGACTCTTTAGGTACATTGGGCAGTAACTGCTGATACAACTGCCATATAAAGCTCGATGGCAGCGGAAAATCGACCTGCGCGGCTAACCCTAGGTTTTCGCTTAAACCAATTTTAAGCCACTGCGACATACCCGGCGACTGCACTAATACCACTTCTTTATCGAATGGGCTTTGCAGCGGGTTTACTTTTAATAGCTGATTAAACTGAGCCTGCAGCGCTTCCATACGGTTTGATTGAATAATATTGAGCATACAACTGGAGTCCTTACTTGAAGTAAAACCAGTTTAAGATATTTTCATTTATAGGGGTAGCGCAATCAGCAAATTGGCACTAATAAATCAGCGAGTTAGCAGGGAGTTTAAACGCACAGCGTTAATTTTAATCACTGTGCGTTTTATTTGTCAGGTCATTTTATTTATAAGGGCTAATGCTTGATAAGCTAAATGCGCTTTGCATAATCACTTTACCATCTATCCCTTTAAGCTTAAGTGAGATGGCCGGATCTGCTTGTTGCCAATCTATGCTTAAATCGCCGTAATTCACATTGTGGGTGTAATCACCTACACGGTGTTTATTTGGGCTTACGTCTTTCCACTTTTCAGTGAGCCCTGAGCTGGTCATTTCTATTAAAGGGTAATCAAGGTTTTGTTGATACTTTGATATTTCGCCCCAGTGCGTATCGCCACTGATGATAATAACCCCATTCACTTGATGCTTTTTAATTAACGCAAATAAACGGTTACGATCCTCTGGGAAATTAGCCCACGACTCCCACCCTGTAAAATCGGGTAATAACTGCAAGCTTGAGGCAATTAGCTTTATAGCCGCAGGCTTTTTAAGCTCTTGCTCAAGCCATTGCCACTGCGCCTCACCTAGCATAGAGGCGCCTTTCACTTCTGTTGGGCTATACGGGCCTTGGTTATTAAGCTTACGCTTAGTGTAATATTCAAGCTCGCTTACGTGGTTAAGCGCATCACGGCTCCAGCGTAAGTCGGGCATTATTACGTGTACGGTTTGCTCATCCTCACCATACATATACGACGTGTAAATACCATCCGTGCGGGTGCGTCGGGGTGAGCTTTTAGGCTCGCCCCAAAAATCGAGCATAATTTGGCGAGATTTCTCTTTATGTGGGTAGTCTTTACCAATATCGTTTTGACCAAAGTCGTGATCATCCCACATCGCAATGATTGGCGTATTCGCTTTTAGTGTTTTAAAGCCTGGTTTTGCACCTAATTTTTGGTATTTATTAGCAAGTACCGTCATATCGTTGGTGTCGCCGTAAATATTGTCACCTAAAAATATAAATAAATCGCCCTGCTCTTTATTAATGGTGTCAAATATTGGGATGTCTTTATCTTGATGCCCACACGAGCCAAATAAAATTTTTGAAGGGGCTGCCATAACGTTTGCGCTCAACGCTAACCCTAATGCTAATACGGCGTGTGTAATAGGTTTTACTAACTGCTTCATTTTAAAATCTCACTTATTGACGGTGCCATGTTTGAATTTAGGTGTTTTGGGTTTATACCCAATGCGCTTAAAACAGTGGCTGCAACCTGTGCCTGTTTAAGCTCATTTTGTGTTTTAATTAAGCCGTGCCCTTTTATGGCAGGACCAATGGCAGCAAGCCAAATATGCTCAGAGCCGACAATGCCCTCAGGAAATTTATTACCCGCTAAATGCAGCTCAGCCAACGCACGTTTAGAGCTATGATGCTGCCAGTCACTTGCACTGCTCCCGCGGCCGTGGTCGGTGGTAACAATAAGCGTTGTATTGTTTTTATAGCCCGGTGTAGTTTGAATTGTGTTCCATAAGTCTTTTAAAAACGCATCGCTTTGCCTTGCAGATTTTAAATATTGGTCGTAATGGCCATCGTGCGCAAAGTCGTCGGTCTCACCTAAGCTAATGACTAACAAGCGCGGCGTTTTTGCCAGCATATACGCTTTAGCAAATCGGTAAGTAAAACTGTCTAAGCGTACGTTTTCCCATGGGCTTGGAATTTCATTTTGCAACGCGTTTAAAAGCTTAGCATCAGCAAATAAATCGTTTTCTATGGGCATAAAACCCGCATTCACATACACGTTACTACGCTGTGTATTCACAATGTAAGGAAATACATCCCAACTCCCAAACAAAGCGGTTTTACCTTTAAAGTCTGCACGCTCATCTAGGCGCTCTAAAATGGTTTTATTCGCGTTTAATACTTTATTGTTGCTATTAATTTTTTCATCTACTTCGCCGGTGAGCATTTCGTTATACCCAGGGTATGAAAAATACCAAGGGTTGCTCAGCGACATATTAGAGCCCTTTGCTCTATCACCTACAATTACGCCCTTTTTAGCCACATGCTGAGTTAAAAATGGCATGAGTAATTGCTGGCGCTTATTGGCGGTAGGCGCCCAAAATTGCTTATTTAAATGCGTTGGGTTTTTAACAAAATCGGCATTATTAATGAGGTTTTTATCTGCGCCGCTAAACACCTCTTGCCAGCGCACACCATCAAGGGTCACTAGCACTAGATTTTGCGCTGCGCTTGCGGTATTGCTGATTAATACAATGATGCTAAATATCGTGGCTTTTATAATTGAGTTCATAATTACTGTGTACCTAATTACTGTGTACATTTAACAAAAAGCCCATCAAAGATGGGCTTTTAATTATTTACTGTACATTATGGCTATTAAAACGTAGCCGATAACGTCAGTGCTGCTGTACGTGGTGCACCAATAAAGTAAGTGCTGCCATTACCCGTACCACCCGCCAAATAGCTTTTATCGGTAACGTTATAAACAACAAAGGCAACATCAATAGCTTTAAATGGCCCTGCGTTTATATCGGTTGCGTAACCTGCGTTTAAATCAACCACGGTATAGCCATCAACTTCGCCACGCTCACCTGTGTATTTAGCCGATAAACCAAAGCGGAAATCACCGCTAAAGTAATCGGTCGATAGCACAAATAAGTCATCTACTGAGTCTATTACTTTTTCACCGGCTTCAAACCCGGGTGCATCGCCTTTGTACTCTGAGTCATTATTCGTGTACGAGCTATATACGCTCCATTGTGGGCTTAGCATGTAACTTGCCGACAGCTCTAAACCTTGCGATTCAATACCCCCTACGTTTAAGTAAGAGCCATTTGTACCTATGGTGTAATCAATACCGCCAGTGTCACTACCTGGGGCAATGAACGTAATACGGTTATCAAATTCAATTGAATACGCTGTTGCGGTGAGATTTAACGCGTTATTTTGATAACGTACACCTAAATCGATATTTTCAGCGGTTTCAGCTTCAATGGCTGATAAATCAGAGCTGTCGCGCTCAAGCACCCCGTCTTTAATAGCAGCAAAGTTTTCGCTGTAGCTTGTAAATAGCTCTGTTGAGTTATTTAGCTGATACAAAATACCACCACTAAATAACACATCAGAGTCGCTATTAACTTTAGCGGTTGTGGCATTTTGATAATGGTCGTACTTTTCAATATCAACAAGGTACTTTTTAACACCTACGTTAAGCGTGAAATCGCCAAGGGCCATTGAATCCTGCGCGTACCATTTAAGGGTGTCTGTCTCAAAGGTGTTTTTATACTGGGTCCAGTATGGCGTGCTATCAAAGTGGTGGTAAATGCTGGCATTAATTACTTTGTGCCAATCGCGAGACTCGTCACGGTCGCTTTGCTCATACCAAAAACCGGCTTCTATGTCGTGCATGCCAAACGTAGCTTGGTAGTTAGCAGTAACCCCTAAGCGGTCTTTTTTGTAATGCGTATGACGATACGACATTACAGGTATTGCCGTATCATCGTAACATGCAGGGTTTAAACCAGGGCCCGACTCCCACGGCCAGCTTAAACTTGCCGTACACCCTTCGTTTGGTGCAAGTGCGTTACCTGCGCTATCTACAAAACCGTAAGAGCCTGCGTTAGTGCCACCCTCTGTGGTTGGGTTGCCGTTTTCATCTACTGGAGTTGTTAAATACGGTGGGATCCAATCGCCACGGCCCGAGTTTTTATGATAATAAGGGCTCACTGTAATAAGCGATGTTGGCGAAAGTGCATACTCAAACTTTAAATACGCTAACGTATTTTCACGCAGTGTACCCCAGCCCTCAGCAAACATTTGGTCGTAATGTGGAACGCCGGTCCAGTTCCACGTTAACTGATCCCACTCTGGCGTTTGTTCAAATTGCGCAAGACTTACACTGTTGTAGTTAGTCTCGCTTACATCATCGTAAGATAAACGCCCTGTTATTGTTAAATCAGCAAGCGTTGTTACAAATTTAAGCTCTGCGTGTTGGTTATCTTTTCCGCCATTGCTACCCGAGCCAATCCAGCGGCTAGTATCAGTTTGCGAGTAACTTACATACGCTTGTGTATTATCAAATAAAGTACCCGTTTCGTGCTTAACGTAAAAGCGGGTCGCATCGTGGCTACCCGAGGTGTAAGCAAAAGTGGTGCTGCTATCAAGACTTGGCGCTTTACTTACAAAGTTAAATGTACCGCCCAGTGCCTCAAGCGATGCCGATTTAATGTCTGAGGTGCCTTGGCCTACTTCTACAGTGGCTAAATTTTCAGTGTCTAGGTAACGGTTTGCTTTAGCGCCACCACCATAGTTTGAGCCACCGTTAGGAATACCATCAACGGTCATCCCTAATTGCTGCTGGTTTGAGTCAATACTAAAACCACGCATAGTAATTGTGGTAGACCAGTCATCGCCACCAAATGCATCGCCTTCGTTTATGCTAATGCCAGGTAAGTTATCGATAACCGATAACACACTCGAAACCGTTGTTTGTTGATCAAGCATTGCAGGCTCAATCACATTATTTGCGTAACTGGTTGGTTTTGCAGTAACGGTTATTTCTTCTATTTCGTTGTCATTTGCATAAGCTGACGTTGATACAGCCATAGCAATTGCCATGCTCAAAATCGATTTATTAGTTAAAGCGTACATTGTGATCCCGTTTGGTTTTAATTATCTAAAGTAATTATGAAAGCGGGCACAGTATGATTTCGAATTATGACAACAAAAATGAAGTTTATTTACAGGGGTGTTAAAAAAATGTGGGGTTTTTATGGCTTTGTTATGTCATTTGTAAGTCAGCCTAAGCACAAAAACCTAGGCTGATTTATATGTAAATACTAATTCATTAGAATAGTTTAGCTAACATCTCGTCACTATAAGCAACAAGCTCTTCATTATTAGCCACTTTACTAATGTAATCTGGATTAGCAATAAATGGACGACCAATCGCAATTAAATCAAACTGGTCATTGTTTATTGCTTGTTTTGCATCATCAAAACTATAGCTACCTACCCCTACAAGGCTGGTTTTAGTGTTAGCGCGCAAATACTGCGAGGTTGTTTTACCTTCTAAAGAGTCAAATTGAGTGCTGTCATCAAAAATACCGCCATGAATGTAAGCCAGCTTTTTGTCATCTAGCTGCGCTAATAAATAATCAAATACCGCTTTATCACGCTTATCCTCTTCCATATTAAAATAAGCACCTGGCGATAATCTAATTGCCGTACGCTCATTCCCTACTGCATTAATAACCGCATCGGTCACTTCTATTGCAAAACGCGCCATATTTTCAGGTGTTTGGCCATATTCATCTGTGCGCTCATTTGCAGCGTAATGTAAAAACTGATCAATTAAATAACCATTTGCGCCATGAATTTCTACACCATCAAAACCAGCTTCAATGGCGTTTTCGGCCGCTTTGGCAAAGTCGGCTATCAATGAATTAATATCCTCTTTGGTGGCCGCTTTTGGCGTAATGTATGTCAGCTCACGCATACGTGGTACAGAGCCTTCAACACCAATTGCCGATGGCGCTAATACTTCGCCGTCAAAAAAGTGAGGGTGAGCAACACGGCCAACATGCCAAAGCTGTGCAAACATTTTACCGCCGTTTGCGTGCACGGCGTCGGTTACTTTTTTCCAACCTTGAATTTGCTCGCTGGTAAATAACCCCGGTGTATTTGGGTAGCCCTGTGCATCTGGGCGAATAATAGTGGCTTCGCTAATAATTAAGCCGGCATCGGCACGGCGCGCATAATATTCGACCATATCTTGCGTGGGTACTAAATTATCATCAGCCATACAACGGGTTAAAGGCGCCATAAAAACGCGATTTTTAAGTTCAAGTGAGTCGTTTAATGTATACGGGGCCAGTAAATCTGTGGTCATTGTTAAATCCTTCATTAAGAGTATGCATATGAGATGCGGCCTTTTTAACAACATTCAAGGGTAATTTTGAATGCTCGCTCAAAATATACTCAGGGAATACCAAAACAGATCTGAAATACAAAATTAAATAACCTGAACTCTGGTTAAGAGATTTACTAACATATTTTATCATGATGATAGTTAAGCTTATTTTATCTCTAGCCAGAGATTTTCAGTAAAAACAAGGCGAATTTACGCGTCCATAGCTAGCCTATTGCAAGTAAATTCAACGCAGTTAGCACTTAAAATAGCTGCTAGAGATAGATTTATTATCCAGAGTTCAGGTTAAATAATAATTTTTCAACACACTGTCACATAACTCGATATACTTGTAACAGTAAAATTCAAATTTGAAGCAATAAAGAGTGAGCCAATTATGACAACTGCAAATGCGACTGAAGAACAAACCGTAATTTTAGGGCTAGGGGCAAAAAAACGACTCGCTTTTATGTTTGAAACCGTACAACAGTACAAACAAGTATGGATTTTAAACGACGATGATGGCTGCGTAATGCTTGCCAACGAAGATGACGACTGTGTACCAGTGTGGCCAACCCGCGATTTTGCACAAGCTTGGGCCACGGGCGAATGGGAAGGCTGTACACCAAAAGCCATTCCGACTAAAGATTGGTTTAGTCGCTGGACACCCGGCCTTGAAGAAGACGACCTACTTATTGCGGTGTTCCCTACCGAAGAGGACGACGGCACGGTGCTTTTTCCTGATGAATTTGAAAGCCAGTTAAAAATCCCTAAAAAAAGAAAGTACTAAGTAGCCAGCATCACGTTATTTAGTTTATAAACGCGGCCTAAAATAGCCGCGTTTTTTATATCTGCTTTCTAAAATTTAAATAAGCCTCAGTTATAACCTTGGCATCTTCTATTTGTGGATAGTGCCCAAGCTCACCAAACCCTTGTACGCGCGCATTAGGTATTGTTTTTTTATAGTGCTCAAGCATGTGTTTACCCGATATTGGGTCTTGCTCACCTGCAATAAACGTAACCGGTATATCGCTATTAATCATTGCCCCAACCCAGCGCTGTTCGTTTTGTTTTCGCTGTGTAATATATTTAATTAGCTTGGGCATCACACGTAAACCCTTGTTATAAATTAACAACGCCCAAAGGGTATCAATTACCATAGGGGCTGGTGGTGTGTTTTTGCCAAAAATAGTGATTAAATTTTTAGCAAACTTTTGTTTGCTCATTAGCTTAGGTACTAGCCAACCAAGTTTTGAAAGTAGCAGCTTTTGGATAAATAAAGGTTTATGTATGTGTGGAAATAACCCGCCATTTAAAAAACATACACTGTGTATGCGTATGTCGCTTTGAGCAGCAACTTGCCTTGCTAATAGCTCTTGAGCCACGGTATCACCATAATCATGGGCTAATAGGTGTACATTGGTAATATTCAAACGCTTTAAAAATTGCGTGTATAAATCAGCTTGCTCTGTAATGTTATAAGCCGCATTTATTGGTTTATCCGAAAGGCCAAAACCCAGCATATCAAGTGTAACTAAAAAGTAGTGTTTTTTGAGCTCATCCCACATACCTTCCCAGTCCCAGCTTGCACTTGGAAAGCCGTGTATCAAAAGGAGCGCGGGGTTATTAGCACCCCCCGCTGTGTTAGTAAAAATCTGCTTGGCATTTATATCAATAAACTGCCCGTTTGTTTGCCACTGCGAAAGCGTATACATAGGCTGCTACCCATTAACTTTTATTTTTGTAATGGTTAGTTTTATCACATTGAGCTTTAATAAAAAGCCGATATTGAACGTAAATATCGGCTTTTGGGTAAAATTTAGTTTTTAAGCTTTAAGTGTTATCGCGCCATAAGTATTGGCAAGGTAGTGTTTGCTAGCATGTAGTTAGTCATACCACCAAAAATTTGCTCATGAATTCGCCTGTGAGTAAATGCGCCCATCACCACTAAATCAGCATTATGCATTTGCGCTACCGACATAAACGCTTTAGCGGTCGATTGCCTGCCATTATTAAATGTTACAAACTCACTTTTAATATCGTGCTGATCTAAATATTTAACCACTTCATGGCCGTTTGGCATTTTATCGGCGCTGCTTGCGCTGGTGCAAATAACAACCTTTTGAGCTTGTTTTAAAAGCGGTAAACTATAAGTGAGCGCGCGCGATACCTCGGTACTGGCGTTCCAACCAATCACCACTGTTTTTATATCAAAGTGGGTCATTTGCCGTGGTACCAATAATATGGGTTTACCACTTCGCATTACCGATGCCTCAAAGGTCGAGGTTGATTTACCACTTTTAGACTGCGGAATAATAATTAAATCAGCGACTTTGCCTTGCTCTGCAATTATTTCGCTGCGCACACCTATATTAATATGCCATGAAGCGCTTGGGTGCGTGGGATGCTCTGCGCTGTCGTCAGTGTATTTAACTTGATGCTGGGCACATAAACTAACAAATTCGGTTTTTAAATTTGCCGATTCGGTTGTTGCAAAGCGCCCTGCTACAGAGTCTAACTCTTTTACCAATTTAGTTGGTAAGCCAAGCTGCCCTGTTGGCAAAAAGCGTTTTGGGTCTAAGTGCGTGTGATAAACATCAAGGTGCGCATTAAAATACTTAGCAACGGCTAAGCCCCCTTTTAAGCGCTCTGTTACATGCCCACTTGTAGAAAGCGGCATTAAAATAAGCTTAGGTGAAATCATAATTATATCCTTCTTAAGCCAGTGCCTTTTAGAGCGAATGTAAACCGTGCTAAGCGCTGCTTGTTTTGCTTAGCACGGCGGCGTTTACAGCTGCGTAAAGCTTGCCACTTCTTGTAGGTAACCGCTTGGTAAATCTAATACCATAAAGTGCGATAAAGTGAGTAAAAATGCTAACGCACACACTGTCAGTGTTAATGTTCTAGCAATTGATATACGTGCTTTTACAAGTAAAAATATTATGAAAAACAACGCTATCGAAATCACATAGCCCAGTAAAAAACACCCAGCTAATAAACCACACAGCCAAAATACATAATGCCAAAGGCCAGTCACGCTTGAGTCGTTTACATACCCCGCAGAGACCTCATTATCGTAATTTACAGCATCGTCTACTTTATTAAGCAGCAGCTTGATCAGCACAACCGCAGAGAGTATTAACATGAACGAGCACACCACGGCAGGAAATACCCCACCTAAGAATGTGCGTTGGAACGAGTCATACAAACCGTATGCAAACACTAAACAAACAAAGCCAGAAAACGCGATTTGTGGTTTAAGATTAGTTGGTTTTACCTCAGCATTAGCCGTGTTTTTATTGGCTTTTTCTTTTTTAGCAGCCTTAATAGAGTGGCGTGCTGCAAAGAAAATAGAAAGCGCGGTTAATGCACCAATAATCATCACACCCGGTTTTAATAAAAACTCTATGCCGTCAAACTGAATAGCTTGATAAAGGTAAGTTTCCATGCCGCTTGCTAGTACAAAGCCAATTAAAAATGCCGGGCGAGGCCATCCAAAGCGCTTCATTAATACGCCTAAAATACCAATGCCAATAAGTGCGACTAAATCACCTAAATCACGGGTTGCCTGAAACGCCGCAAAAAAGATCACCATAACCATAAATGGTGCCATGAGCGTGTAAGGAATAGTTGTTACCTTTGCTACCCATTTAGAAATTAGTAAACACGCGCCCGCGCCAATTACATTAGCAAGTGCCAGTGACCATACAATGGTATAAGTAACATCAAGGTCAGTGGTGATCATCGCAGGGCCTGGCTCTAAACCAATTAATACCATACCACCTAAAAATACAGCCATGCTGCCAGAACCTGGAATACCAAATAATAAGGTAGGAATTAAGCCACCGCCTTCTTTGGCATTATTTGATGACTCAGGGGCAATAACACCGCGTATGTCGCCTTTACCAAAGTTTTCGGTGTCTTTAGAGGTTTGCACCGCATGACCATAAGAGATCCAATCAACTACGCTGCCACCTAGGCCAGGTAGTGCGCCAACAACACAGCCAATGGCAGCACAGCGCGTGGCTAGCCATTTATTTTTAACAACATCTTTTACGCCTTCAAACCATCCACTACCCAGCTCAGAAGCTTCTGAAATAGAGCGGTTTTGACGCAATAAATCGATAATCTCAGGTAATGCAAATATACCTAAACCAACAACCACTAACGGAATACCATCCATAAGGTAACCGTTATCAAATACCATGCGGTATTCACCGGTTGCAGGAGCACCGCCAAGTGAGCCTAAACATAAACCTAAGCCACATGCGCTTAAGCCTTTTACTAGGCTATTACCGGCCAATACGCCCACCATGCTTAAACCTAGCAAAGTAAGCATAAATAATTCGGCCGAGCCAAACGCTAAAATAACGGGGCGGGCAATCAGTACAAACAGCGTTAAAATAATGGCGCCAAAAAGACCACCAAATAATGACGAAGCAAACGCTGCTGAAAGCGCACGCGCTGCTTGGCCCTTTTTAGACAGTGGGAAGCCGTCAAGCACTGTGGCTTGTGAGCCACTGGAGCCTGGAATACCCATTAATACAGAGGTGAAGGTGTCAGAGGTTGGAATAACCGCCACTAGGCCAATAAGCATAGCAAGCGCTGAAATTGGGTCCATACCATATAAAAATGGCAGTAATAACGATAAACCCGCTATGCCGCCTAAACCCGGGAAAATACCAATCAGCAAGCCTAAAAAAACGCCGCCGCATAAATACATTAAGTGTGTGGGGGTAAGAATAGTTTGTAGCGCAATTAAAAATGCATCTAACATACTGCTCTCCTTAGATTAAAAAAGTGGCTCACTAAATGCGAGCCACTGTGTGTACAACAAATCAACATGGGTTTTTAAAAACGCGCGTTGTAGTTTTCGGTTAGGTAATTTCTTACCCATTGTTTGTCAGTTTCAGAAATTGTCAGTGCTGAGCTCAGTGTGTTTACTGCATCTTCGTTTACAAGTTGTGGGTATTGGCCAAGTACTAATTCAGACTCTTCTTTAAAGTTGTCTTGATCAATGATGCGTTGTGCTGCATTGCGCCACTCTGCAATAACGTCATCAGGGGTGCCTTTAGGTAAAAACAGTCCTTTTTGCGCGGCAAAACCGGCTACAAAAAAGGTTTTCCATACGTTGTATTCAACGCCTGTTGGCTTTTTACCGTGGATCATTTCGTATACTTCGCCTACGTGTGGTAAGTCAGGAAACGTTGGGTCGCGTACAATTTTGCCTTCTTTATTAAGTACGCCAAACGACATAAGCGGAATCGCTTTGCCTTCATCAACTAGCGGCTGTACTTTTTTTAAGTAGGCAGAGGTAGTTTGAAAGTCGATATCCACCTCGCCACGCTCAAACGATAAACGCGCACTGCCACGGCCTTTCATACCAAAAATGGCGTGAATGTCTAAATCAAGCATGTCGAAGGCTAATAACCCAACCAAGTCCATTGACGCGGCGCGTTGGCTACCAAATTTAAGTTTTTGACCCTGCAATTTGGCAAGCTCTGATGCGTTTTTAATACCCAGCTCTGGGCGCACATATACCACCGCACCTGTCGGTGTGGCCATAATCACGTTCCAACGTTTTACTTCGTATCTAACGCGTGAGTCGCCAAGTAAGTAAGGGATTTGTGTAGAGGCAGAAGTACTAAATACATTTAAGCCATTTGCTATAGCGCGGCGCTCAAAGCGGTTAGCGCCTTTGGTAGAGCCACCACCTGGAATGTTTTTAACTACAACCACAGGTTTACCATTTAAATGCTGAGAAAAACGCGGACCAAAAAAACGTGCCCATGTGTCAGAGCCTCCACCTTCTTTAAAAGGCACAACCCACTCTACTCGCTCACCATCAAAGCTTACTTCGTCGTTATTGTTTGCATAAGCTGAGCTGATACAAGTGCTTGCTGCTAACACAACAAGCATTGCTTTTAGTCGATTAGGTGCAAAAGTACTTAATTTAATCTTCATAATTTGACCTCTGTTATTCGCTGCAATTATTTAAATAGGTCCTAATAACGTCATTGCATCTATTACGTAGATGAAAGTATTTCGTTAAAAGAAGTTAACAATAGCTAGACTAATAGCCGAAACTGTCATCTACCTGTCATCGATACCAAACTATCAACTAATTTAAAATTATTTATAAACCATTGTTTTTAAATAAAAATAAATTCAGTTTTATTTATTTAAAGCATAAAAAAGCGATAACAGACAATCTGCTATCGCATTTTCGGTTGGTTTACTAAGGCTTAACACCAATTCGCTTAATTAAGTGAGCTATTTTGCCCATTGGTATAAGTTAAGCTATTTTGCTTTCATCCCATACTTTTGCAGGTATGTGTACTTCACCTTTAAATAACATTCTGGCTGTGCGCATTAACCCCGCCGATTTTATATCTAGCGTGTCGTTTTCAAAGCGCCCCTCAAGGAGTAAATCTATTTTACCGCTGGGGTGTTCAACCACTATATTTTGCTGCTCTGAGCTTTGTGGGGTAATTAAGTCGTACGCCACACTGCCTGGCAACATGCAACTAACACTCACGCAAATTGCCCCAGTAACAGAATGGCTGGTATGGCAATTTTGCGGCACAAAGTAGCGCGAAGTTATCGTACCGCCAAATTGCGGCACCGACAGTAAACCGACTTTAGGAATGACTTTTCCGGTTGCATCGCCAAGGCCCATTTTTAGTGACGCCTGCAGGCGAATGCTTTCTATTTTTTGCAGTAACTCTGTATTTGCATCAAGCTCTTGTTTAGTTTCAGAGCCTTTTACACCCAGTGATGGTGCAGGTATTAGTACCATTGGCATGGCAGCATCGACACAACTTACTTCTACGCCATCAAAGGTATCGCGTACAGAGCCAGTAGGCAGTAATTCACCGGTTTTAGTGCCACACACATCAAAAAACTTAAGTAAAATAGGCGCCCCAGAGCCCGGTACGCCATCAATGGTGGCATCACCTTCGTACTCTACAAAGCCGTTAGGCGTTTGTACCACAACTTCTATCAGGGTATTGGTATTTACATTTTTAACCCGTACCGTTGTTTCTCCGTCGTTTGCAGTAACCAATCCGTATTCAATTGCCAGTGGTGCTGCACCAGATAAAATATTGCCACACGAAGGTGTTATATCGACTTCATTTTGCTCAATAGCAACTTGCGCAAATAAGTAATCAATGTCTGCATCGGGGTCGGTTGAGCGTGAAATAATGGCCGCTTTACTGGTTAGTGAGTTTCCTCCACCTACGCCATTTACTTGCAGCGGATCGCCTGAGCCCATTGCTGCAGTTAAAATTTCTTTGCGTTTATCCCACTCTCTCGGTAAATCGTTGGCTAAAAAATAAGTCCCGCGAGACGTTCCGCCGCGCATAATGACACAAGGTATTTTTTTTTGAATAGTCATAATAATCCAGCTTCTAAATCAATTAAAATGAGCAGTAACGGGTTAGTTATTACTTAAAATAACCACGCACTCTTGCACTTGCTCTTGCTTACTTTGCAAAGATTGAGGGGCAAAATTAGTATTACTTGTTGCACTAGCAGCCGTGGCTGTTTGGTGGCTATTTGCACGAAAGTGAATGGCTCTCGGCGTAGGTTTTAACTCAGGTGTAGCGTGTGTTGAGTTCATCGTTTCGCCCTTTCAATGCAATTAAAAACAAGTAACGTCGTTATCAAAACGTTGCCCTTTTTTTAAGAGTAAGGAGCCAAACTGTCACTAACCTGTCACGAAATAAAAATTGATTAAAAAATAACTTTTAAACATTAAAAAACGCGCAGCATTTTCATGCTGCGCGTTAAAAGCCAATCGAAGGGGCGTTTAAAACTTAATGGTGTAATCTACATATACACGGTGATCTGCTCTGTCTCCCTTTACACCATCAACACTGCCAGTTTCATCTGTGGTGTAATCTAAAAATAACCATCGTAGGCTTAAGCCTTTTACAGCCGCTACTTTGTAGCGTGTATCAATGGCCCAGTATTTTTCATCGGCTGTGCCACCGGCTTTACCTAAGCTTGAATTTTCTGCATCGCTGCCGCTGGTGTAATAAAACTTTGTGGTTAAACCCGGTGCCACTGCTTTTAGGTCAACACCTAAGCGAGCCTGCCAAGTTGACTCATTTTGGTTTGTTAAATCGGCACCAATTAATGAGCGCGTGGGAAACGGGTTAGTCCCGTGATCGCCGCTAAAGTTATCTTCAATCCAAGCATCGTTCACTTTGGTAAATGCGGCGCCTAGTGTCCAAATATCTTTTTTCCAATTGGCATCTAGGTAATAGGCAAAACCATCGTTTTCACTTTTAGTAACGCCTGAAACCGCATCGAGTGCATCTTCATCATCTAAATCGCCACCCTCTGCGCCGGTTACAAATAAATCGCCATCGTCTTGTGAGGTAAATATGCCACTTGAAAGGGTTAACTTACTGTGATCGAGCTTAATAGCGTAACTGCCTTTAAGCCCAAGCTTTGATAAGTAGTCATGAGAGTTTAAATATTCTGCGTCTATTTTTAGCGCATCTTTTTTGTAGCTTGCGCCCACACCCCAAATAACACTAATCGCGCCGTTATCTGACTGATCGGTAGAAAAATCTTCCCACTTGTCATCGTGGCGGCGGCTCCATTTATCGTAGGCGTAACCATATACTTTGGTATTGCCAAACTTGTAGTCACCAAATACGCCTCTAAAAGTATTGGGAATTGCGCGGCTACCCGAGCTTTTTAACAGCATGCTTTTGGTTTTTTGCCCGCCTATTTTTACATGGCCATTGTCGCCAAGTTTAACGTCGATAAAATATTGGCCAAATTTAGAAAAACTATCGTCAACGCCGCCTTTTTCATCCCCTGCGGGTAAAATATTATTTTGTGCGCTGCCGGTTGAGTTGTAATTAAGTACCGTATAAGTAGAGACACCCATGCTAATTAAGTCATTAAAATAGCCCGATTGATAATTGAGCTCTATGCCTTGTGCAAACGTTGAGTCGTCGCTGGCGTCGTTATCGTAATCGCGGTCAAAGTAGATTGACCTGAGCTTAATATTAAATTCGTCTTGCTCTGTAAGCCCATTAAAAGAAGCGTACGAAGGAATAGAAACACAAGTTAATACTGCGCCTGTTACTGCAAATATTTTAGAGAACTGTTGAGCCATAGTTGTCTCCGCTACCTTGTTTAATTAAATTTATAGTTGTGTGTAGTGTGTATCAGTTTATTCATGTTGCAATTTACACGGCAAACCTGTCACAAACCTGTCACAATATAATTACATTTTAGGCAATTGTATTTTTTAGCTATTAAATTAAAACTATAGCTTATCTTGTTATAAACGAAGGTATTTGCGTATTGTAAACGTTGCAGTAATTGTTTAGTGTCTTGCACAACTTAAAATTATATTTTTTAATTGCGACTTTGCGGGTGTGCTTAATGAGAATTTTAGCAGTTGAAGACGACGAAGTGTTAGGAGAAGCAATTTGCCAACGCTTCACCAAAATGGGCCAAGGTATAGACCTTGTAACCAGTGGTGATGTGGCTAATTCGCTGTTAAAACGCCATGAGTACGACCTTATTTTACTTGATTTAAACTTGCCCAATTTAAACGGTGAGCAAATATTAAAAAAGCTCAGGGCTCGCTCATCAAATACGCCTGTATTAATTTTAACGGCACGTGCCCAAGTAGAGCACCGTATAGAATTACTCGACTTAGGCGCCGACGACTACCTCACTAAACCCTTTGATTTTGGCGAATTAGAAGCCCGTTGCCGCGCCCTACTTAGGCGTAACCAAGGCCTAGGTAAAGACACTATAAGTTATGGCAATCTCGATTTTGACCGAAAATCATGCACGGTCACTATTGCTAAAGAACTTATTGACTTAAAACAACGAGAATTTAGGTTGCTAGAAATATTTTTAACACATCAAGGCAAAGTGCTTAATAAAGATGAGTTACTCGATCACTTATATTCGTTTGACGACTCCCCCAGCCCCAACGCCATAGAAACCTACGTAGCAAGGCTTCGTAAAAAGCTGGTAAATAGCAGTGTTGATATAAAAACACTGCGTGGTTTAGGCTATCTTTTAGCAGAGCCTAATGAGTAGCAAAACCCTCCCCTCAATTCGCCGACAGCTGCTTACAATAACCATTGCTTTAATGGTTATAATTACACTTATAACCTATTTTATGGCTAATAATTACAGTAAAAACGCCGCCCAAATTTCATACGATAGACTACTTGCCAGTGCTGCTTTACAAATTTTTGAAAATACCCACATTGATTACCACGAAATTATTGTTGATTTACCCAGCGCTACATTCGAAACTCTCTCGATGGCCTCAAATGACAGATTGGTGTATCAAATAACACAAAATCAAGGGGAGCACTTAACCGGCTACAATGGCTTATATCAACACATTTTGCAAAAAGCTGACACCCAGTGGCAACGTGCAGAGTATGACCCACGAGATAACCTACTGATACAATTTTGGGAAGGTGATTACAAAGGCGAAAACTACCGCTTTATTTTACTCTCAGATAAGCTTTATGAAGTGGGCGAATCGTTTGATGTAAATATTTTAATAGGCCAAACCACCCAAGCTCGCGATCAGCTCGCCTATGAAATGAATTTAAATGTAATACAAATGGTTATTTTAACGTTTGTAATAGCTATTGTGCTTATATTACTGGGAGTGAATCAAATTTTGCGCCCTATTTACAGCATAAATAAAAAAATACGTCGGCGCTCCCCCACGGATTTACGCCCTATTGATATGTCGGTCCCCAAAGAAATGGCCGATTTAATTTCAACCATTAACCATTTTATATCGCAATTAGAAGTCTCGCTTAATCATTTAAAGCGCTTTACCGGCGAAGTGGCTCATCAAATAAGAACGCCCCTTGCCGGCCTTAAAAGCCAGGCGCAAAATGCCATTGAAGAAAGCGATGAAAAAATAAGAACAGAGCAGTTAAATCGTGTTTTATATTCAACAGATTTACTCGACAGCACCGTTACGCAACTTTTAAACCAAGCCACTCTTGCGCACCGCTTTCATAGCCAGCCTTTAATAACGCTTTCGTTGCCGGAGCTGGTAAAGTCTGTGTGTAGAGATGTAGCGGTATCGGCGATTCAACGCGGCGTGATCATCACATATCAAGGTGACGATAACTTGATGATCAATGGCGATTCGTTTGCACTTAGCCAAATGCTACGCAACATTTTAGAAAACGCGATTAAATTTAGCCCACAAAACAAAGAAGTTAATGTCTCTACTGAGCTTCACAGTACAGACAGTGGTTACATAGCCCGTTTATGCGTGGCTGATCAAGGCGTAGGTGTACCCGATGCGCAAAAACAACATGTGTTTGAACGGTTTTACAAAAGTAAAGGCGACCCACGTGCCGGCAGTGGCCTAGGCTTAAGCATTGCTAAAGAGGTAGCAGAGCATCATAACGCTGCTATTAAGCTGCTTGATAACAGCCCGTCGGGGCTTATTTTTGAAATAAACTTTCCGTTAATGCTGACCGAGGACGAACATTGAAACTTTTATCGCTGATTTATATTGCCGTTGTTTTAACGTGCCTTGTAGGCTCGCCATTCGTTGCTGCAAAAACCCCTTTAGTATTTCCGGCACAAAGTGAAAATAAATCCGTGCTTAAAATATATGGCGGCGCTGATAAAATGGAAATTGCCCCTTTTTTATCGGCCTTTCAAAAAAAATACCCTTTTGTACAAATTGACTACTACGAGCTGAGTACTTTCGAAGTATATAGCGAATTTTTAGCCGACGTTAAAAACCCGCCCGACGTATTATTAAGTTCAGCAATGAATTTGCAGGTAAAGTTAGTTAACGATGGTTACGCACAGCCTTACAGCTCTGAGCAAACAAATAAGCTTCCTGCATGGGCTAAATGGCGAAATGAAGTATTTGGCTTTACCTATGAAACAGCGGTAATTGCATTTAATAAAGAATTTTTAGGTGAAGAGGTCGCACCAAGTAGCCGCAACGAATTATTAGAGCTAATTCGTAGGCGCAGTGAGAAAATTAAAGGCCGCATTGGCATTTACGATATTACTCAAGTGGGCATAGGCTATTTGCTGTGGGCTCATGACCGCGAGCAAAGCTCAAGCTATGGCCGAATGCTTGAATCGTTTGGCTATCACAGCACGCGTGTATTTAGACGCAGCGCCGACATACTCAAGGCACTTTCAACGGGCGAGCTCACTGTTGGCTATAACATATTAAGCTCTTATGCGCGCACATGGGCGGCGCAACACCCTAATATTATTGTGGTGCAACCTAAAGACTACACCTCGGTTATTATGCGCAGCGCCATTATTCCTAAACATGCTAAAAATGTCATTGGCGCACAGCTGTTTATTGATTACTTAGTGTCTGTACAAGGGCAAACAGACATGGCTAACTTTACTAATTTTGAGCCAATAAATAACGAAGTAAGAGTTAAACAAAAACATTTACTTGATATATCAGAAGGTCAGCTGCGCCCCGTCCCCCTTGGCATAGAAATATTAGTGATAGACGATCAGATGAAGCGCCAAATAATCATTCAAGAATGGGAAAACGCGTTATTTGAGTACCAATAAATTCGGGGCTTATACCATGTCACGTATTTAAGGGAGCGACTTTAAGGGCAGATTGAGATTACCCACTAAATACATGCCTATTAGCGCATAACCAAGGTTTGGGCAGCAGGCATTAAAAACCCAGTTATTGATATTCAATAACTGGGTTCAAGAATGATGGTGGAGGAAGAGGGATTCGAACCCTCGTTAGGGATTAACCTAAACACACTTTCCAGGCGTGCGCCTTCAGCCACTCAGCCACTCCTCCACGGTGTTGCTTAGCAACAGCGCGTTATAGTATGAAATAGGTTACACAGGTGCAAGGTCTTTTTAAATTTGTGCTGTTAAGTGTCTAATAATCAATCAGCAATTTACTTTAGGCATAAAAAAACGGCTAAACCTTAGGGTTTAACCGTTTTTTATGCATTAGGCTAATTACTTAGCCATGCTAGCTGTAAAGTCTAACATGCGATTAAGTGACTTGAGCGCGCCTTCGCGTAAGTCCATATCTACAAACACTTCTTTACCGCGAGGGTCTATCAGGGCTTCTTCAATCGCTTTTAAGCCGTTCATTGCCATCCACGGGCAATGTGCACAACTTTTACATGACGCGCCTTCACCCGCTGTTGGGGCTGCAAAAAACTCTTTTTCAGGGCATAGCTGCTGCATTTTGTAAAAAATACCGCGGTCTGTCGCTACAATAAACTTATCGTTATCCATTGTTTGCGCAGCTTTTATTAATTGACTGGTTGAGCCAACCGCATCTGCCAGTGCCACTATTTCTGCAGGTGACTCTGGGTGCACCAATACACCCGCGTCTGGGTGCAGGGCTTTCATATCTTTAAGCGCTTTTGTTTTAAATTCATCGTGTACGATACATGCGCCGTTCCACATGATCATATCGGCGCCAGTATTTTTTTGAATGTAGCTACCAAGGTGTTTATCTGGGCCCCAAATAATTTTTTCACCTTGCTCATCTAGGTGCTCTACAATTTCAAGCGCGCACGATGAGGTTACAATCCAATCTGCACGGGCTTTAACCGCTGTAGAGGTGTTTGCATACACTACAACTTTACGATCAGGGTGCTGATCGCAAAACGCTGAAAACTCGTCAATAGGGCAACCAATATCTAACGAACACGTTGCTTCTAGCGTTGGCATAACAACTGTTTTGTTTGGCGTTAAAATTTTAGCGGTTTCACCCATAAAACGTACGCCTGCAACGATGATCATGTCTGCATCGTGGCGAGCACCAAAACGTGCCATTTCTAATGAGTCGGCAACACAGCCCCCTGTTTCTTCGGCAAGTGCCTGAATTTCAGGATCCGTGTAGTAATGGGCTACCAGCACTGCATTTTTATCTTGCAGTAGTTGTTTAATACGTGCTTTATATTCGCCTTGCTCGTCTTTAGTCAACGGCGCTGGCTTAGGAGGAAAGATATAACCTTCAGGCATAATAGTTTGAGCTAGACTCATGTTCTCGACCACTTCATCTACAGTGCATTAATTACGGCAAATTATACGAGAATACACGGGCAAATAACAGCTATCTGGGCATGCTGTTTATAAATAAAAATAAGAAGCTGATTTAAATAAAATAAGGGGAGTATTGAGATTTTTTAGAATGGTGGGTCATGATGGACTTGAACCATCGACCAATGGATTAAAAGTCCACTGCTCTACCAACTGAGCTAATGACCCGCTCTGTGTGCTTACTATTTAAGTGAGCTGCGTAAATCCGCCGATTGAACCAAACTTTATCTAAATAA
>NZ_PNCY01000057.1:0-40069 GCF_005887105.1 Pseudoalteromonas sp. S2893
TTACATATGTAAGGCCTTTTTACGTTTAGCGCTTATCTTAACCGTTATAATTCACCGGGTTTAAAGTTATCAACGGCAATTGCTTGTTTTCTTAGTTTATTGGTATGGTGCATTGCATCGGCATCGGCTTGCGCAAGGAGCTCATTCTCTAGTGCGTAATTTATTGCGTCTTTTATGTCGAGTGTTGCAGGGATCTTACCACTGCGTTGCCAGTGTTTTAATTCTTTAAACTGTGTTTGCATATCGTGCATAGCTAAAAATGCATTTTCCATCACGCCTGTGCCCGCATTTTCATCTACATAACATAAGTGCGTTAAACGGTTTCTAAACACCCCTGGTTGCGTCATATGCTCGCAAATACTTTGGGCTGTTTCATCGCTTGGCTTGTGATAGTGATTCCCCAGTGGAAACACAATGCGTTTAAGTAAAAAGTTAACCACCGGATTTAAAAAGTTTTTGAAAAAGCCATCAAACGCTTGGCCTATCTCATAAAGAGAATTTTCAATAGCGTATTTCACAAAAGGTAAATCAGCCTGTTGGCGCCCTTCATCTTCAAAGCGTTTTAATACAGTAGACGCTAAATATAAATGGCTAAGCACATCACCTAAACGCGCCGAAATCATCTCTTTACGCTTTAGCTCGCCACCAAGTACCAACATGGCTACATCTGTAGTAAAAGCAAGCCCTCGGCTCATTCTGCTTAGCTGTTTGTAATACACAGCGGTTGCACCGCACACGGGCGCTTTTGCCAAACAGCTTCGCGTAAGACCATGCACAAAAGCCATGCCGGCGTTACTGGCAGCAAATAAAATGTGCTTCATCAATAAACTATCAAATTGATCAAGTGCTGCATCATCGTCTTCCATTGCGGCAGCTTCCATTTCCTTTAACACAAGCGGATGACAACGCGTGGCACCTTGGCCAAAAATCATTAAGTTACGGGTTAAAATGTTTGCCCCTTCAACAGTAATCGATACCGGGATCCCCATATAACCATGGGCTAAATAGTTATTAGGCCCAACTTGAATACCTTTACCAGAGTGAATGTCCATTGCATCGTTCATTACCGTACGCCCCATTTCGGTCATATGGTATTTTGCAATGGCGGTAACAACCGATGGGCTAAGTTTTAAATCTATTGCGCCTGCAGTCATTAAACGCGCAGACTCTAACGTATACGTTAACCCGCCAATACGTGCTAAGGCTTCTTGTACACCTTCAAATTGGCCAATTGATACACCAAACTGTTGGCGTACCACAGAGTAAGCAGAGGTCATTTTAGAGGCTAAATGCCCTGTTGCGGTGCTTAGTGCAGGTAAAGAAATACCGCGCCCAGCACTTAAACACTCAACCAACATGCGCCAGCCTCGTCCTGCGCCTTGCTCACCGCCAATAATCCAATCTAGCGGAATAAAAACATCTTTACCGTAGGTAGTTCCGTTCATAAATGCCATGTTTAATGGATAATGGCGCTCACCCGTTTCTACCCCTTCATGATCAGTAGGAATTAGCGCACAGGTAATACCTAGCTCTTTTTCATCGCCTAATAACCCATCTGGGTCATACATTTTAAAGGCAAGGCCAAGTACGGTTGCCACCGGCGCAAGCGTAATATAACGCTTAGACCAATTTAAACGCAGGCCTATAACTTCTTCACCATTATGCTGCCCTTTACACACTACGCCTGAGTCGGGAATACTGCCCGCATCAGAGCCTGCTTCTGGGCCGGTAAGTGCAAAACACGGCACATCTTTACCACTTGCAAGGCTTGGTAGCCAACGGTCTTGTTGCTCTTTTGTGCCATAATGCAGTAACAGCTCGCCTGGGCCTAAGCTATTAGGCACCATAACAGTAACCGCCGCAGTTAAGCTTTTTGTGGCAATTTTTGACACTATGGTTGAATTAGCAATGGCAGAGAACTCACGTCCACCAAATTTTTCAGGAATGATCAGCGCAAAAAAGCCCTCTGTTTTTAAGTAATCCCAGACTTCTTTTGGTAGGTCTTTGTCTTTTTGTACAATTTGGTAATCATCTAGCATCGCCAGTAGCGTGTTCACCTGATTATCCATAAAGTCATTTTCTTTATCGCTAAGCTCAGGCCTTGGAAAGTTATGCAGTTTTTGCCAATCTGGATTACCACTAAATAGCTCACCATCCCACCATACATCGCCGGCTTCCATTGCCTCTCGCTCAGTTTGCGAGAGCGGCGGAAGTACCTTTTTAAACATTTTAAACGTAGGACGGCTGATCAGGTTAAGGCGAATATCTTTGACTGCAAAAATAACCACCACCACGACCAGCAATATTATAAATACTGACATGAGCACATTCCTTTTACATTGAATGAAAATAGTAACTTAATTATGACCCATCTTAGTTTAAATACAATCATTGCGCGATGCACCACACGCCTTAACGTATTAATTTTATTGTTTTAAACATCGCTGCTATTATCACTTTCTTAATAACAATAAACCAAAGGAATACAATGAACACGCCACGCTTTAAATTAAGTATGAGCGCCCTCATAGTCGCAAGTACATTAGCGCTAACCGCCTGCGAAGCAGAAATAGCAATAGACACTACCGATTCAGCACAGACCGAGAAGCCTCTTACAAAACAAGATGCCAATGCATTTATTGCCAAAGCCGAGCAAGAGCTAAGTGAGCTTTACCTAGAGTCGAGCCGCGCTGAGTGGATTTACGCAAACTTTATAACACACGACACCTCGGCGTTATCTGCCGAAGTTAATCGTAAAATGACCGAGTCGGTCGTACGTTTAGCCAATCAGGCAGCCCAATTTGACGACTTAGCGCTTGATTACGATGCACGCCGCAAGCTTAATAAACTTAAACTTGCGCTTACTTTACCCGCTCCTCAGGACGCCGAAAAAACAGCCCAACTTTCAACTATTGTGGCAGAGCTTGGGGGTTTATACGGTAAAGGTAAATACTGCAAAGACGATGGCAGCTGTTTAAGCCTAGGTGATATGACCGCAAAAATGGCCACCAGCCGTGATTACAACGAGCTACTTGATTTATGGCAAGGGTGGCGTCAAATTTCAAAACCAATGCGCCCACTTTACGAGCAGCAAGTAACTCTTACAAACGAAGGGGCTAAAGAGCTAGGTTATGCTGATACCGGCGCAATGTGGCGCAGCAAGTACGATATGCCAGCCGATGACTTTACAACCGAGCTTGACCGCATTTGGGGGCAAGTAAAGCCACTTTATAACTCACTGCATTGCCATGTACGCGCTAAATTAGGCGATAAATACGGCACCGACAAAGTAGCCCAAGATGAACCTATTCCTGCGCATTTATTAGGAAACATGTGGGCACAAGCGTGGGGTAACATTTACAATGTGGTCGCGCCAGAAAACGCCGATCCGGGTTACGATGTTACCGAGCTATTAGCTAAAAATAATTACGACGAGCTAAAAATGGTTAAAGGTGCTGAAACCTTTTTTACCTCAATGGGGTTTGAGCCATTGCCAGAGACCTTTTACGAGCGTTCGTTATTTGTAAAACCAAAAGACAGAGACGTGCAGTGTCATGCCTCTGCTTGGAATATAGATAGCAAAGACGACTTACGCATTAAAATGTGTATTCAGCGCACCGGCGAAGAATTTTCTGTTATTCACCATGAGCTAGGCCACAATTTTTATCAGCGCGCTTATAATAAACAGCCTTTATTTTATCAAGAAAGTGCCAACGATGGTTTTCACGAAGCCATTGGCGACACCATTGCTTTATCGGTTACACCCGGTTACTTAAAAGAAATTGGTTTACTTGAGCAAGTACCTGATGAGTCAAAAGACATTGGCTTACTAATGAAAATGGCGCTAGATAAAGTCGCCTTTGTGCCCTTTAGCTTAATGGTTGATCAATGGCGCTGGCAGGTATTTTCGGGCCAAGTAAAGCCACAAGATTATAATAAAGCGTGGTGGGAGCTACGTGAAAAATACCAAGGTGTGAAAGCGCCTATTGCACGTAGCGAAGATGACTTTGATCCAGGTGCTAAATACCACGTACCGGGCAACACCCCTTATACACGTTACTTTTTAGCGCATATTTTACAGTTTGAATTTCACCGTAGCTTATGTGAAATAGCCGGTAACGATAAAGCCATTCACCGCTGCTCTATTTATAATTCAAAAGAAGCAGGGGATAAGCTAAACGCAATGCTGGAAATGGGCTCTTCTCGTCCATGGCAAGAAGCCCTTGAAACCATTACTGGCAAGCCGCAAATGGATGCAACCGCTATGCTTGATTACTTTGCACCGCTGCAACGCTATTTAGATGAGCAGAACAAAGACCGTAATTGCGGCTGGTAAAACTTTTACCACTGTTAATTTAAGTTAAAAATAACAAAGCCCGCTACAGTAGCGGGCTTTTTGTTCAGTAACTAAATTTTAGTTAAATTAGAACTGTAAGCTTACATTTGCAAAGTAAGCATCGTAATCAGAATCATCCCAGTTATTACCGTAACCTGCTTCTAAACCAACAGTGTTATTGAAAAAGTGTTGAGCACCAAAAGCGTAGTCATCGTTCTTGTTAACTGTAACAAACACCGATGTTGCTTTACTGAAGTAGTAGTTAGATGCTAATTCCCAGCTACTAGAACCGCCATCAACATCTTCAAATTTACCTTCAACAGTTAAGTAGTTACCTTGCTGTAAATCAACAAAGTACTTAGCTGCTACTGTACGGTAATCAAACTCGTCATCTGCTGTTACAGTAAAGCCGATATAATCAGTGCTGTTTAATTCGTGGTTATATGCTAAGTCAAACACAAACTGATTGTCAGCATCTTCAACATCAACAAACGTTGCTTTTAATACAAGGTTTGGATTAAAGAAGTAGCCTGCTGAAAGTTCAATTACATCCGTGCTTGAGCCAAAATCACTGTCGAAATTATTGTACTGCGCACCTAATACGAAATCTTCTACAAAATACTCACCGCCAACGCTAGTAATATCTAAAAAATCATTATCACTGTATGCACCATAAACATTTGTTTGCTTATTGATGTACTCAAATTGATCATAAGGACCTAACGTCGCTTTTGGAGAAAAGTAATAAGTTGAGTCTACACTTACCGTGTCATCTCCATCAATGTCCATGTATCCTACATGGCTGATAGATTGGTAAGTATCGGCTGCCATTGCAGTAGATGCAGCGCTTGATAATAAAATGCTCGAAATGATAACGGCTAATTTTTTCATTTTAAATTCCCTATAAATGTTATTTTCTATGCTTGGGCCGTGTAGCCAAAGTCGGGCCGCATCCTAACAACAAATAATGAACAAAAAATGAATGGGTAAGCAAATTAAACACAATATCAACCACTTAAATTGTTAATCATTACGTACAAATGTAAATATAAAGCACACCTTAAATCTACAGTAGAATTATATCTCAGCATTTAAACTTCAAAAGTAACAAATAAGGTACAAACTGTAGCTAAATTGAATACAACTTAACTATTCGATAAACCTCATCAATATAACTATCCCTCATTATATTTTTCTCATTTTTCAAAAAAATTATTATTTTTAATTTAAAAGAAGCTATTTAGATGAGCAAAACAAAGACCGTAATTGCACCTGGTAAAACTTTTACCACTGTTAATTTAAGTTAAAAACAACAAAGCCCGCTACAGTAGCGGGCTTTTTATGCTTTTAATTAAGTACAGGGCTTAATTAAAACTGAAAACGCATGTTTGCAAAGTATGCATCGTTATCAGAGTCATCTGCATTGTTCTCGTAACCTACTTTAAGACCAATGTTTTTATTGATGAAGTGCTGAGCACCAAAGCTGTATGTATCTTGCTTGTTGTAGTTAGCAAATACCGAGGTTGCTTTTGAGAAGTAGTAGTTAGTTTCTGCTACCCACTGGTTTTCTGCATCTTCAATGCTCTCGTATTTACCTTCAAACGTTAAAAAGTTACCTTGCTGTAAGTCAATAAAGTACTTAGCTGCAACAGCGCGGTAATCAAAGTCGTCATCAGATGTAAGTGTTACACCTACGTAGTCTGTGCTGTTTAGCATGTGGTTGTATGCTAAATCAAACAAAGCAAAGTCATCGCCGTCTTTGTTTTCAACAAGCGTTACTTTTGCTAATAAATCAGGGTTAAAGAAGTAGCCACCAGTTAGCTTGTAAAGCTCACCGTTAGAGCCCGAATCTGGGTCAAGGTTTTCGTAAGATGCGCCAACAACGAATTCATTAATAAAGTATTCGCCACCAATATTAGTAACATCGCCAAAGTCGTCATCAGCATAACCGCCGTAAACGTTAGTTTGTTTATTAATGTACTCAAACTGATCGTACGGACCTAATGTTTTTTTAGGAGATAGGTAATAAATAGAGTCTACAGCAACGGTGTCGTTGTTATCGCTATCTTTGTAGCTTAAATTACTGATTGAATTGTAGCTGTCTGCAGCAGCCGCAGTGCTAGATAATAAAATGCTTGAAATAATAACTGCTAATTTTTTCATTGTAAGACTTCCCTTTGTGCATTGCTTTTTATGCTTTAGCTCATTGACTAAAGTGGGGACATGCTAACGCTGAGAAACTGAATGAAAACTTAATTAAGCAGTTGTATTTATTAAGTTAATTGTAAGTAGGTGTAAGAAACTGTAAATTTAAAGTAGTTGCAACATATAGTCAACAACTACTTAAAACATGTTCAGCAAACTAAAGCGCATGCTTACTTATTACACGATAAACCTCGTTAATATTATCGCCCGATTTAAACTCTTTACTAATAGGCGTTGGGTCTGAACCAATCCAAATTTTAAGCTCGGCATCTAAATCAAAGTGCCCTGCACTTTCTTTACTAAACTTAGTAATTTTAGAATAAGCAATACTCATCATTTCCATTTTAGAGCCGGTCATACCTTGCTTATCAATTAAAATTAAACGCTTATTAGTAAAAATAAACATATCGCGAATCACCTTATAGGCTTTTTCTACTTGTTCGCCATCTATTAAGGTATTGGCAAGTACTTTTTCTAAATCAGAATCATCTACTTCGCTTGCATTTCCCATTAAACCACTGAGTAGTCCCATTATGCTTTCTCCTGTGTAAATATTTGATTTTCTAAGGTGTGACCATTTACTAACTGCCTATATTGCCAGTTTTTTTGATGGCAAAAGTTTAATAAAGCAATATCAAGTGGCTCACCGGTTGGCTGGTACTCAATCACGTATTCTTTATGTTGGCTCATATACACACGGCTTACACCTGCTAATGCCTGCAGTTGTTGCTCCACATTTTGATACGCCTCGTTGAGCATTAAGGTATAAAAGTGAGTATGCGTATTGTTGTCTTTTGTTTGGTGCTCGCTCAAAATGCCCTTATCTAGGTGGAGCACTTGGGAGCATAATCGCTCAAGTTCGGTTAAATCGTGCGAACTCAAAATAAAGGTGGCTTCATCGCTTAAGCTCGATACCAGCTCTCGCACCTCTCTGGCATGAATAGGGTCAAGCCCTGCTGTGGCTTCATCAAGCATCACTATTTTCGGCGAGCCAATCAGCGCTTGCGCTATCGTTACCCGTTTGCGCATACCGTGAGATAAATCGCCCGCACGCTGTTTAGCGACTTCTTTTAAGCCTACCAAATCAAGTACGCGCAGCGCTTCATTGTGGCTTTGTTTAGCGCCCATACCTTGAAGCTTGCCATAAAACGCCAGTTGCTTATCTATATTAAAACGCGGATCTAACTGCGCATCTTGCGGTAATGCACTCACTTGGTTGAATAACGCGGCACTACCAGGCTTATGCCCTAAAATACTGAGCTCACCGTGGCTTGGGTTAATATAGCCGCACAATAGACTAAATAATGTGGTTTTACCGGCGCCATTTGGGCCCACTAACGCCACCGGTGCACCTTTTTGAATTTCAAAGCTTACGTTGTTAAGTGCTTGCTTTGCGCCATACGATTTACTCAAGCCGCTGGCTTTTATTAATACGCTCATAGCGAACTCCTTGTAAATATTCGATGCGCAATCGCTATAAATACAGCACTTTGAATAAGCGGCACACCTAAGGCACTCAATAAAGGTAGGTTTTGCCCAGCTAAAAGCTCAGAATTAACCCCTGGGAAAAGGTAATCGAGCGCATTTAAAGCCGGCACTTGCCACGCCAATATACCCACAATAATGCCGCCACCAGCAAAATATAAAATGGCTAACACAATCGCTAAACGCGACGAGCGAGCAAACGTGTTAATCAAACTCATTAATGCTACAAACGGGCTAAGAACCACCACCATTATTATAAATATAGAAACCGCACGGCTTAACCCACCCATTAATAGGCTAGGCTCTCTGTAACCAAGTACACCAAGGGTTGCCACTAGGGTAATAGCTAATAAACACGCTAGCACGCCAAGCTGACCTAAAAAACGGCCAAATAAAATTTCAAACCGTGTAGAGCGCAATGATAAAAACCGTAATGTGCCGCGCTCTCTATCGCCAACGGTTTGATCGCTTGATATAAAAATAGCAAACAGCGGAAAGCTATACAAAGCGATTAGCCAGTACATAGCAAATTCGGCCTCAGGCCAATCAAGCAACTTACTTAAACCAATACTGCCTGAAATATCGCGTGCCATTTGTTCAAAATTGGGGGCACTAATAATGCTGACGGCTTGGCCTATCGGGTAGCGTAAAATAAGTAACCAAACAAGGGCAAAGGCGGCCATTGCAATTAAGCCGCGCTTGGTTAAAAACATACGTACTAGCTCAAAACCCGCTATTTGGGTTAATCGCCCTATGTTCACTAATGATGATGTTGCCATTGGCTTTCCTTAATGACGTTGCTCATGCTTTAAAATAAAGCGTAATGTAACAACAGTAAGTGTAAACACCTTGAATTACCAGCAAAAAAAAAGCTCACCATAAGTGAGCTTTGTAACAAACCGTTTAAATGTAACAGGCCAAACTTTGTTTATTTAGCCTATTTTTATAAATGCTGTTGGTATACCTCAAGTGCTTGGCTTAAGTCATTAATTAAATCATCAATGTCTTCAAGGCCAATATGCAAGCGAATAACAGGGCCTAAATCCCAACCAGTGTTCGAACGTAAACCTTTCATGGTCAAATTGGCGGTAACTAAACTTTCAAAGCCGCCCCACGAAAAGCCCATTTTAATGTGCTCAAGGCTATCTAAAAACGCATCAATGGCTTTTTGGTTACCGGTTTTCATTACAAATGAAAACAACCCATTGCTGCCATCAAAATCGCGCTTAAAAAATTCATGCCCAGGGCAGCTTTCAAATGCTGGATGGCGAATATGATCAACTAACTCATGTTGCTCAAGCCATTTTGCCACCTCTATAGCCGCCTTTTCGTGCTGATTTAAACGCACTGCCATAGTGCGTAAGCCTCTAAGCGCTAAATAGGCATCATCTGCGCTGGTGCATTGCCCTAATAAGTACGACTGCTCACGCAGGGTTGGCCAGTACTTTTTATTTGCCACTGCTACACCCATCATTACATCAGAGTGGCCAACAATATACTTAGTTGCTGCTTGAATACTAATATCTACACCGTGTTCAAGTGGGCGGTAATGCAAGCCATTGCCGTAGGTGTTATCAAGCATGGTCATAATATTATGCTCATTGGCTACTTTAACCATGGCAGGTACATCTTGTATTTCCATGGTTATAGAGCCAGGCGATTCTAAAAACAGCACTTTTGTGTTTGGCTGAATATACGCCTCAATACCTGCGCCAATCGTGGGTGGGTAATAAGTGGTGGTAACACCTAGTCCCGCTAAAATTTTATCGCAAAAATCACGCGTAGGTTCATACACGTTATCAACCATTAAAATATGATCGCCCGCCTTTACAAACGACAATAACGCTTGGCTTATTGCCGCAGCGCCGCATGGGTAAAGTGCGCAGCCTTCGCCGCCTTCAAGCTCGGTAATCGCCTCTTGCAAGGCAAAATGTGTAGTTGTGCCACGGCGGCCATAAAATAATGTTTTATCTCCGCGGGTTTTAGCGGCTTCTTTTAATTCGGCCACGCTGTCAAATACAATTGTAGAAGCGCGCTGTACTACGGGATTTACCACACCATGGGTGTAGGCTTTTTTACGCCCCGTTGATACTAACTGGGTATTTTTATTTTTGCTTGTCGACATTACCAATCCTTAAGCCTTATTTGAAAGCCATTGTTCAATTAAAAAACGCGAAATTGAATCGACCCGAGGGAGTTTATAATGATCGCCTTCATCGCCCATATTGCCAAACGCCTTAACTTCTTCGCGCGTAAACCATTTGGCATCGTCTAATTCGTCTTTATCTACGTTTATTTGCTCAGTTTTAGCCTGAGCAATAAAACCCAACATAATAGAAGAAGGAAATGGCCAAGGTTGCGAGGCAATATAACGTACATTATCAACGTCAATGCCTGCTTCTTCTTTAACTTCGCGCGCTACAGCTTGCTCTAGTGTTTCACCTGGGTCTACAAAGCCTGCCAATGACGAATACATACCTTGTTGCCATATTGCTTGGCGACCCAATAAACAACGCTCTATTCCATCTTCAAATACTTTAGTAACCACCATAATTACTGCAGGGTCAGTGCGTGGAAATGTAGGGTGCTTGCAGTGCTCGTTTTCACATAGGCGTGAATGCCCTGCCTCTACTAATGTATTTTTACTGCCACAACGCCCACAAAAACTATGCGTTGCATGCCAATAACATAAGCCACGGGCAAGTGCGGCGATAGAGCCATCTTGTATATCAACGTGAGGGCCATATTGGCGTATATCAAAAAACTGTGCGTCGCCTATAACGCACTTGAGTTCGTCATCGTGTATGGCTGAAACATCTAACGCAAACACACCCTGTTGCTCGGTATTTGAGCCTAAATAAATAGCGTTTGATAAATCTAAATGGGCAATTTGCTGATACGTTAAGTAGCACACTTGAGCTGCGTCTTTATAAAACAAAGTGTGGTTATTATTCACCAAAAGCCACTTACTTTGTGCCGACATTTGTGCGTTTAACCACGCCGCGTTTTTACGAAAATTAGACCCGCGGTCTAATGGCATGTCGCTGTAATAAAGCATGTGAGTCCTCAATAACATGATATGGCGTAAAATTACCATAACCGCTGAGTAAACCCAATTTATTACAGCAATAAAAAAAGCCTATATTAGCTATATAGGCTCTTTATTAAAAACTCTCATGTTGCAGGCACTTAGCCGCTATATTTTATGCTTTAGAGTAGTAAGCTATCATCAATTAAATGAAACTGTTCTGCACTTTGCTTAAGCACCTCTGCGGTTAACTTATCGGCGCCGTAAACATCGCACGGTACATTGTATTGATTTTTTAAATACCCTAGCAATAACGCAAAGTCGCCATCACCAGAGAGCAAAATAACTTTATCGAGGTTTTTGCCTTGCTCTAGCATATCTATCGTTATGCCTACATCCCAATCCCCTTTTGCGCTGCCGTCGCGGCGCTGAATAAACGGCTTTAGTTTTACTTCAAAGCCAATAGCACGCAAAATATTTTGAAACTGGTTTTGTTTTTCATCACCGCGGTGAATGGCATACGCAAATGCACAATCTATAGAATACTGCTGCTTCATGTGCGCCCAAAATGCATTGTAATCAAAGTTTTTCCGGTAACTTTCGCGGCACGTGTAATAAATGTTTTGTACATCAACAAAAATACCGACACGTGGCTTACTGATTTGCTGATCGTTTTGTAAAGTCATTTGTTTCCTTAAGTGCTCACAGCTCAGCGCAGCTGAAATAAAACGCCATTAACGAGTGAACCTTGCAATTTTGTTTTAAGTAACCTAAATTGGTTACTTAATTAAAGGTAACCAAATTTGGTTACCTGATTCTATGTAACTGCATTAAGTTACTTTTTGGATTTTTATGATTGGTGTGATCAGCGGCGATATAATTAAATCGCAAAAAATACCTAAGCAGCAATACGATGCCATGCTTTATCAGCTAGAGCAAAGTTTGCGTGCAATTAGTGATAAAACATCCCTGTGGACCATATACCGAGGTGATGCTTTTCAGTTACAAATAAATCAAAGCGAGCAGTTAATTAAAACCGCTATTATCATTTATTTGCATTTAAAGTCGGCAGGTTACGAGCTACGCCAAAGTATGGCCTTAGGTGAGGTAGACAACCCACGCAGCGATATAAAAACAGCCACCGGCTCGGCCTTTGTGCTCTCAGGGCAAGGCCTTGATAAAATAGCCAACCAACGCTTTACCTTACAGGTAGCAAAGCACACCCTAGATGAAAGTTTTAGCCTTAACCTTGCCTTTGTCGATACCTTGCTTAGCAAAATAACGCAAAAACAAGCCAATGCGCTTTACGTGTATTTGACCCAGGCCGATAACAGCCATGCAGCACTGGCAAAAGAGCTTAACACCAGTCGCGAAAATGTCACTAAATTGCTTAACTTAGCAAATTATCAGCTTATAGAGCGATTTATAGTACACGCTAAACAGGTCATAACAACGATTGCAAAAGGAAGTGAGTAATGGGGTTTTCGTTATTATTAGCGGCATTAATTATAGGCCATCTAGTCAGTGACTTTTTTTTACAACCAATGAGCTGGGTAAACGATAGAAACACCCACCACTTTAAAGCTAAAAAGCTCTACCTGCATGTATTAGTACACGGTGTGGTTAGCGCCGTTATTTTAGCGCTTTGGGAATATAGCTATGGCTGGCAACAACTAAGCACCGTGTTACTTTCAACCGCTGCAATTATGCTTAGCCACTACCTAATAGATATTGCTAAGTCGTATTCAAATAAAGGGGTTGTGCCCTTTTTACTCGACCAAATCGCGCATATAGCCGTAATAATAGCGCTGTGTATTTATATAACTGATAACCAAAGTTTAATCGCGTACGTAAGCGCACTTGCCACAAATCCTAAAGTGCTTTGGGTTGTATGCGGATATTTAATTATATTAAGCCCAAGTGCCGTATTTATAAGAATGATGCTTGAAAAGCTCACCGCTAACTTTTCAAGTGAGGGCAGCTTACCGTTGGCCGGACAAAGCATTGGCATGATAGAGCGAGTACTTATGCTGAGCTTTATATTACTTGATCAATTTGCGGGGCTTGGCTTTTTGCTAGCTGCCAAGTCGGTATTTAGGTTTGGCGATTTAAGTGCCAGTAAAGATAAAAAGCTCACCGAGTACGTTATGCTTGGCACCTTACTAAGCGTTAGCGTCACCTTGTTTGTAGGTTTAGGCGTTAATTCGTTGATTAGGTAAGTGTAAATTTCAGATAATAAAAAACGCGCTGCTTCTATTAAAAAGGTAGCGCGTTTTTTGTATTTGCGTTTAATTAAAGGCCAATACAATCTTTAATAATAATTAATCGTTATTTGGGCGACGACGGCGCTGGCCATTACCACCTACCGATTGGCGCTTTGCCCATGGGCTTTGTGCGTTGTCATCAGTTTTGACTGCTGGTTTTTTAGAGCCACCACGACGAGGGCCGGTACCGCTTCCCCCATTGTTTGGTTTTTTGCTGTTCGGCTTATCAGACTTAGGTTTGTTAAACGGCTGTTTTGCTTTTTTAGGCTTTTTAGGTTTAATTGGACGAGCATCTAATGCGCGCTCAGGCACTGGGCTAGTTGGTTCAAATCCAGGCTCTTCAGCGCGAGGGATTAGCTCACCAATAAAACGTTCAATACCGTATAAATCAGCGGCGTCATCAGCTGTTACAAACGAAATAGCATGCCCTGATGCACCAGCACGGCCTGTACGGCCAATACGGTGAACGTAATCTTCGTATACGTTTGGTAAGTCGTAGTTAACCACATGCGGAAGCTCAACAATATCAAGGCCACGTGCCACAATATCAGTCGCTACAAGTACGCGTACTTCACCGCTTTTAAAACCATCTAATGCTTTAACACGAGCGCCTTGTGATTTATTACCATGAATAGCGGCGCCTACTATGTCGTCGCGCTCAAGCTGTTTAACTAAACGGTTTGCACCGTGCTTGGTACGGCTAAACACTAATACTTGTTGCCAATCGTTGCTACGAATTAAATGGCTAAGTAATGCGGTTTTACGCGATTTATCAACAGCGTAAACACTTTGCGTTACACTTTTAGCAGTGGTGTTTTTTGCCGCAACTGATATTTCAACAGGGTCGTTAATTAACCCTTTTGCTAATGCTCGAATATCATCTGAAAACGTTGCCGAAAACATTAAGTTTTGGCGCTTAGGCGGCATTTTAGCAATCAGGCGTTTAATGTCGTGAATAAAGCCCATATCAAGCATGCGGTCGGCTTCATCAAGTACCAGCACTTCAACATTATCAAACTTAACCGCGTTTTGATTATGTAAATCGATTAAACGCCCAGGCGTGGCCACTAAAATATCAACCCCTTTACGAAGGCGCTGCATTTGTGGGTTTATTTTTACGCCGCCGTACACTACAAACGAACTTACATCAGAGTGCTTTGCGTATTCTTCAACGTTTTCGCTTACCTGCAAAGCCAGCTCACGCGTAGGCGCTAAAATAAGGGCACGTACGTGGTTACTTTTTGCTTTACTGCCTTTAGATAGCAGCTCAATTAGCGGTAACGTAAAACCAGCGGTTTTACCTGTGCCTGTTTGTGCAGCCGCCATCACATCGCGACGTTCAATAATTGCAGGAATTGCTTGAGCCTGAATAGGCGTTGGCGTTTCATAGCCCTTTTCTAAAACCGCGTTAACTAAAGACTGTGATAAACCTAAACCATCAAAACTCATAAAATCTCTCAATAAAAAAAAGGCCAAACCGGCCAAGGGCGCATTATACGCAACTAACTTAGAAATGCATGGAAATATTCACTTTGCCAAATAAGCACTCAGCGCAAAAATAGCGAATAGCAATACAAAACAGCACTATGGCATTAAAGCAGGCACGTTTTTGTGAATTAAAATATGTACTACCTAAGGGCGATTAAATCGCTGTGCGGGGGACATAACCCAATGGGCTATGTAAAACAACAAAAGCGGCTAAAAAGCCGCTTCTGAATAGATGCTGTTTAAAAAGCAACTATTATTTAACACCTAGCTCGCGTAAACGCTCTTGTAGGTAGCTGTCTGCAGTGTAGCGCTCAGAAAGCACAACATCAGGACGTGGGTGTAAAAACAGCGGTAAAGAAATACGCGACTTAGTCGACGCTTTACCCGTTGGGTTAATTACACGGTGAATAGTCGATGGGAAGTACCCGCCCGACGCTTCTTGTAGCATGTCACCAATATTAATAATTAAGCTACCAAAGTCACATGGCACATCTAACCAACCGCCATCTGTTTTTTGAACTTGCAGGCCTGGCTCGTTCGATGCAGGTAATACAGTTAATAAGTTAATGTCACCATGTGCTGCAGCGCGAATTGCACCTGGCTCTTCATCACCTGTCATTGGCGGGTAATGTAAAATACGTAACAATGTTTGCTCAGAATCAGCAATCATGTCTTTTAAATCGATAGAAAACTTAGCACGTACATCGGCTGGTGCCTCTGCTTGAACCCAGCTTAAAAGCGTTGCTGCAAATTCGTTAGCTAAGCGGTAGTACTCACGCACGTCGGCTTCAAGCTCTGCAGGCACGCGACCTTTAGGGTAAACATGAAAGTACTCTTTAATGTCTTTTACTGTAAAGCCTTTAGCTACCTCAGATACAGAAGGCGGGAAATAGCCGTCTTGCGTTTCTTTAGAAAATAAAAAGTCGTGCTTTTGCTCTGAATTAAAAAAGTCTTGCCATTTTTCGTAAATAGACTCAACTAAAGATTGCGGGATTGGGTGATTTTTTAATACACCAAAACCGGTGTTTCTTAACGATTCAACAAAGTGAGCAGCCGCATCGGGAGCTTTATAATCAACAGTAGGTAATTGCATTGTACGTTCCAGTGAATAGGTTGTTAGAAGTGAGCTGCTTTAAAATATAGCTAATTAGCCAATATAAAGTAGCAAAACCTTCATTATAGCGCTGTGCGAGGATAGACAAACCACCCAAAAAACATAAGGACAAATGTCCTCACGATGAAATAGTAAACAGTTTACTTGATCAAGATCAAAGCATAATAAACATTGAAATTACACTAGTTAGTGCTTATATCTTATCTATTATTGTAACGTATTTTAATGAAACACTAAGGCTCTTCTATGCGACAAAAAGTATCTTTTAAAAGCGGCGATTTAGAACTTGCAGGCCAGCTTGAACGCCCAGCCGGCGATGTAAAGTTTTATGCTTTATTTGCACACTGCTTTACCTGTGGTAAAGATATTGCTGCCGCTACGCGCATAAGCCGCGCCCTTACCCAACAGGGTATTGCCGTACTGCGCTTTGACTTTACCGGCCTTGGCAATAGCGACGGCGACTTTGCAAACAGTAACTTCTCATCAAATATTCAAGATTTAGTGGCCGCAGCCGATCACCTGCGTACGCACTTTGATGCGCCGCAGTTATTAATTGGCCACAGCTTAGGCGGCGCTGCCGTACTGGCTGCTGCAGAGCATATTCCTGAGGTATCGGCTATTACAACAATTGGCGCTCCTTCAGATGCGCAACACGTTGCACATAACTTTGAAGCCCATTTAGACGAAATAAACGCCGCAGGTGAAGCTAAAGTTAGCTTAGCTGGACGCGAATTTACCATAAAAAAACAATTTGTAGAGGACATAGCAAAGTACGACCGTAGCCATATAGGCAAATTAAAGCGCGCACTTTTAGTTATGCACTCCCCTGTTGATGCCACGGTTAATATTTCAGAAGCCGAGAAAATTTACGCATCAGCCAAACACCCAAAAAGCTTTATTAGCCTCGATAACGCCGACCACTTACTAAGTAATAAAAACGATGCCGAGTACGCTGCTACGCTTATTGCTAATTGGGCAAACCGCTACGTTAAATATGAGCAAAGCAACTACAGCGCAAAATTAGAAAACGGCAAAGTACTGGTTGAAGAAAAAGATCATATATTTACTCAGCACGTAAGTACTAAAGATCATACATGGCTTGCCGATGAGCCATTAAAAGTAGGTGGCAGTAATTTAGGCCCCGATCCTTACGACCATATACTCGCAGGCCTAGGCGCGTGTACCTCAATGACACTGCGTATGTATGCAACCTTAAAAAAGCTGCCGCTTGATCATATAAAAGTAGAACTTGAACACACCCGCGACTATTACAAAGATTGCGACAACGGCGAATGCACCCAAAACCTAGAGGCCATTACCCGTAAAATTACCCTACGCGGCGACTTAACCGAAGCACAGCGCCAACGCCTGCTCGAAATAGCCGACAAATGCCCTGTGCATAAGACCTTGCATAACAGCCCAATTGTAGTAAGTGAATTAGTTGAGTAACTAAAACAAAAATAGCGCAGCTGTGGCTGCGCTATTTACTAGGGCCTGTTTACCTTTCGAGGTTGAATTTGCAGCAGTCTGTTTGGTATTTAGGCAAGGCAGAGCCTATGTACTGTAGTTGTTCCCCATAAATAGGCGATAACGACGTATAAATGCCAAACAGGCGCTGCCCAAAGGGTTCTGCCTAGGGGCCATTTACTCTTTGTTACTCGGTTTTTACTTAGCCCACTAGGTTACAAACCTCGCGCCGTGATTTAATGGCCCCTAGATTGAACAAATTATAACCCTGAAAGGTCAACAGGCCCTGAAATAAAGCTCTACAAATTTTTGTTAATTTAAAAACGCCTGCATTTCTTTACTCATTCTATCCACCAGCCATTTTGGTCCGCCGTCGTACATATCGTTATGGCGCGATTTTTCAATTATTACTTGGCTAACAGGGAAGTTTTTTAGCTCTGTTTCATTTAATAAAACATTCGCATCGGCTGGGTAATCACTACCACGCAGTGTAAGCACGCGTATGTTTTTATTACGTGGGATCAGCATGCGGCGGTGATCGAGGGTAATTATTTGACTTACTTCATTTGGGTAAATTGAAGCATATAAAGCAGATATATCGCCGCCGTTAGAGTGGCCTAATAACGTAAGCTTAGAAAAGTTATACTCAGGGTATTGAGCACTTAGTTGATTAACTAAAAATTTAAGGGTAACCACACCGCGGTGCCAGTTTTCCATGCGGGTGGTTAAATAAGGCTGTATGTGATTAAGCGCAGGGTCGGTTTTTAGCTCATGCGCGACTGCAATGCTTAAATAACCCTGTGCATTAAATAGCTTACTCGCAAACGTGTAGTCATTGTGGCTAATACCGTAGCCTGCATTTACAAATGCTACAGGGCACTTTGCGTGTACGCTGCATTGATTACTCTCATTGGGGTATGTGATATTTATAGGGATGGTGCGATTGCGGCTTTGATCCACTATTACATCGTCATTAGCAAAGCTTAATGGTGATATTAAACTCGCGCTTAGGCTAAATGCACTTAATGTTAGTAACTTTTTTATTGTTTTATGCATGTTTTAACTTATATAAATTATTGTTTTTAAATAAAAATAACTTTTACTATAAAGGTTAGCGCGCGCCATTGCTAATGTATGCGATAATACGGGTATTATTTTTAGTTAATTTAGAAAAGTACCCCATGAAATCATACAGCACTATTGAACAACGTATCGACATTTTGCAAAGTCGAATAGAAGCCTATAAAGAAGAAATTGCCGTGTTACAGGCCGAGCCAAAAAGTAACAACGAGCGTATTATTTTTAAATTTATTGAAACAGGCAGCACAGGTAAAACAAAAGACTTTGTCCGCGAACTTGGTATTAAGTCGCCGCGCGATAGCTTATATTCATCAGGCGATGTAACCAAATTAATTAAAGACGGCGCTGATGACATCACCCCTGCACTGCTTGAAATTGCCCGCACATTGGCAAACGCACGTAATAAAAATGGCCCTAGCTGTTAATACCAAGCTACAGGCCACTGTTTAATCTTATTAAAGGTTATTCATTGTTTAGAGGCTTGCAATATGCAGCTTCTAAACGCTCCTCACATATTAATCGCAAAGCTCAATATTAAGGCTTGTAAGTAAATTAAGGGCTTCAAAGCGCTCAAACTTAGCACCCGCTAACGTATTACTGTTTAAATCTATATTAAATTCTGTAGCCCCTACAAAGTCACACTCAGTTAAAGTGGTTTGAAAAAACTCACTATCGCGAAAATTACTTCCTGTAAATGTACTTTGCTTTAAATTGGCATGTCTAAAATCAACATTTTTTGCAAAGCAGTGTATTAATTTTAGTGATTTTAAAGTTAATTCATAAAAAGAGCTGTTACTAAGTTCACAGCTATTAAAGCTCACCGGCGCATTTATACTTAGCGCTCCCCAATCAGCATTGCTCCATTGCACGCTGTTTAACTTACAATGGCTAAAGCTTACACTTTCAAGCGAGCTGTATCCCCATTCTATGCTCGATAAATTGCAATGCTCAAAGCTGCACTCTATAAATCGACACGTTTTAAATTGCCCCTGAGATAAGTCGCAATTTATAAACGTACATGCTTCAAATTCTGTGTTTTCGAGTGTGTGTTTTGCTAGCTGTAAGGCACTAAATTGCTGATCGCAATAATAGCTATTATTAGAAATTGGCACTGTAACTACGTGTCCGTATTTAGGGTTGTTTAATGGGCATAAGGGCTGGTTTTTGGCAAGTCTTGTTTAAGCGCTAATAAGGCGATAAAAATTAAGCCAAAGAGCGGAAATACCGCTAAGCATCCGCCCACAAAAGCTAAAACGCCCGGCATGGTGCTTTTGCGTTTACCTATTTTGTAGCTAATAAGCGCAAAAATTGGAATGCAAAACAAAATAAAAAAAGCTAAAAATTCACCAAATAATGTGAGATTAAACGACATAAGAACTCCCTCTCTATTGAATAATATTTGATACCAAGCAACTTAAATAATTAACTACTCTAGCGTGCTAAATAGACTAATAACTTAACACGATTGGTATGAACTGGTTTAAATTTAACCATAAAAAAACCCCTAGGCATACTCCTAAGGGTTTTTAAATCTAGCTAAGCGCATTTGTTGCGCGCGGTATTACTCTTCGCTAGGAATTGCTTTTTCTACCACACTGATTGCAAGCTCAGTTAACGAGTCGCTATTAGCTTTGCTAGGTGCATCGGTTAATAAGCACGATGCTTGAGTGGTTTTAGGGAACGCAATAACGTCACGAATGTTATCGGTACCACATAAAAGCATAACTAAACGGTCAAGACCAAAGGCTAAACCAGCATGTGGTGGTGTGCCGTATTTAAGGGCATCAAGTAAGAAGCCAAACTTGTCTTGTTGCTCTTGCGCATCAATACCTAAAATTCTAAATGCTGCTTCTTGCATATCAGCATTATGAATACGTACCGAACCGCCACCTACTTCGTAGCCGTTTAATACCATGTCGTAAGCATCTGAAATAGCCGCGGCAGGGTTTGCTTCAAGCTCTTCTGCGCTAATATCTTTTGGTGCTGTGAATGGGTGATGCACAGCATGTAACGTGCCTTCGTCATCTTCTTCAAACATTGGGAAGTCAACAACCCAAAGTGGCGCCCAGCTATCAAGGTTAGTGATTTCTAAATCAACACCAATCTTCAAGCGAAGCGCGCCCATTGCTTCGTTTACAACGTTGCGTTTATCGGCACCAAATAAAATAATGTCGCCCGTTTGTGCGTTAGTACGCTCAAGTAACTGGGTAATTACCTCTTCGTTTAAAAACTTAGCCACTGGAGATTGAACGCCTTCCGCGCCTGCATCGCGGTCGTTTACTTTCATCCACGCCATACCTTTAGCGCCGTAAATGCCAATAAATTTAGTGTAATCGTCAAGTTGCTTACGCGAAAGCTTAGCGCCACCCGGTACTGTTAATACAGCAACGCGGCCTTTTTCGTCGTTAGCTGGGCCTGAAAATACGTTAAACTCTACGTCTTTTACTAAATCAGCTACATCAACAAGCTTCATTGGGTTACGTAAGTCTGGCTTATCAGAACCGTAAAGGCTCATTGCTTCGCTGTAAGGCATAATTGGGAAATCGCCTAAATCAACGTTTAATAATGATTGCCACATTTCACGGATCATTTTTTCAGTCATACCACGTACTTGATCAGAGCTCATGAACGAGGTTTCTAAATCTATTTGGGTAAATTCAGGTTGGCGATCGGCACGTAAATCTTCGTCACGGAAACATTTAACAATTTGGTAGTAACGGTCAAAACCCGACATCATCAACAATTGCTTAAACAACTGTGGCGACTGTGGTAATGCGTAAAAGCTGCCTTTATGAACACGGCTTGGTACTAAGTAATCGCGTGCACCTTCTGGTGTTGCTTTTGTAAGTACAGGTGTTTCAATGTCTAAAAAGCCATTGTCATCTAAAAAGCGACGAACAAAGCTGCTTGCTTTAGCGCGCAGTTTAATACGGTCGCTCATTTCAAGGCGACGTAAATCTAAGTAGCGGTACTTTAAGCGGCGCTCTTCAGAATTGGTTTGATTAAAATCAAGCGGAAGCGGCTCAGAGCGGTTAATAATAGTTAGCTCAGTACCTAAAATTTCTACTTCGCCTGTTGCCATGTCTTTATTTACTTGGCTTTCTGGGCGCGCACGTACAACACCTTTTAACTGCACACAAAACTCTTGGCGAAGTTTGTTAGCGTTATCCATTAGTCCTTCAACCTCTGGATCGAATACAACTTGTACTAACCCTTCTCTATCGCGTAAATCGACAAAGATAAGTCCACCAAGGTCACGTCGTTTGTTGATCCAGCCACATAGTTCAACTTCTTGATCTACGTGAGTTTTATTTAGCTGTCCGCAATATATAGAGCGCATAGTTTTCCTGTCAGATAAAAGGCTTAAACGGTTATATTTATTTGTTTTAAGGCGTGTGATTTAAAAAACTGGTCACCACAATACAAATAAAGCCGCTAGCAATCTAAAAATAATCAAATTAAGCCCTGCATTATACCCAAGTAGTATCAAGATGCTAGGGCGTGTTGAACGTTGGTGGTTGAATTTGCAGCAGTATGTTTGGCTTTTAGGCAAGGCAGAGTCTATGTAGTGTGGTTATTCCCCATAAAAAGGCGATAACGCAGCATAAATGCCAAACATGCGCTGCCCTTTGGGTTCTTTCTAGGGACGATTAACTCTTTGTTGCCTACATGGATGTAGGTAAGGGGCGTGAGCAGGACGCGGAAGCTTTGCTCGATTTTTACTTAGCCCACTAGGTTACAAACCTCGCGCCGCGATTTAATCGCCCCTAGATTGAACAAATTTCAATCTACAAAGATCAACACGCCCTAGGGCGTGTGTTTAGCTTTGTAATGTTAATTAGCAGCAAGCACCGTATGTATTTGGTACACTTACGCCACGAAGTCATTAAGCCACCCTTTTTATGTTATATATTGGATGCCCTCAGTGGTCGAGCAGCGCCTGGAAAGGCAACTTATTTACCCGCCAATGTAAAAATGCCGATATGCTAAGCCAATATGCCCAGCATTTTAACTCAGTAGAAGGCAATACCAGCTTTTACGCAGACCCAGCGCCAAGCACTGTTTTACGCTGGGCTCAAAGCGTACCCGAGGACTTTAAATTTACGTTTAAGTTTCATCGTCGCTTTAGCCACGAGCTTGCGCTTAGTAATGTTCAGGCAGAGCTTAATGACTGGCTTACGTTATTTGCCCCAATACTTGAAAAAACAGGGCAAATAATGCTGCAATTACCCAAAGCGTTTGGTCCAAGCGATTTACCTAAATTAACGCAATTTATTAGCTTGCTCCCCAAAGAGCTAAATTACGGCGTAGAAGTACGACATAGTGATTTTTTTAAAAAAGGTGAGGCCGAAATTGCCCTTAATCAGCTATTAATGGCAAATAATATAAACCGTATTTCTATGGATACCCGTGCGCTTTTTGCAGTAAAGCCCACCACCGAGGCTTTAATAGATGCACAACAAAAAAAGCCCCACTTACCGGTACATGCAATAGCTACTGGCTCACAGCCGATGGCGCGCTTTGTAATAGCCGATTTACAAAACGACTATAAACCCTTTTATAAACCGTGGCTCAGTAAAGTAAAACAATGGCTTGATGAGGGGAAGTCCCCGTATGTGTTTTTTCATACTGCCGATAACCGTGAATCTCCACGACTCGCTAGGCAGTTTTGTGAAGACCTAGGGTATAATCACCCAGTATTAAACCCGTTCAGCGGCGAAAAAGAAGCCCACCAGCCAACGCTTTTTTAAATAGAGAATAAAAATGAGTGAATACGCACGTTACTTTACCGGCTACCCAGCTAACATTATTGAGCAAGTATTAAGCCTTATAAATAACAATAAGGTATGTGACTACTTACTTAAAAAATACCCACATGCGCACACCATCACCACCGACAAACTACTTTACAGCTACGCCACTGATTTAAAAAAGCAGTATTTAAAAAACGCCCCACCGTTTGGCCGCGCTGCATTTAAAAAACAAGGTGATATGGTCACCAACGCACTCGGTACTCACACCTACCGCATGCAGGGTAAAACCCGTAAGCACGATTTAGCCATAAACAGTGACTTACTGCGCGCACCCGAGCCACTGTTAAAAGCGCTAGTCGTACACGAACTCGCCCACTTTAAAGAAAAAGATCACAACAAAAGCTTTTATAAACTGTGCTGCCACATGGAGCCGCAATACCATCAGTTAGAGTTAGATTTACGGATTTTTTGTGTGGTGGTGGCGATGGGAGAGAATCCTTATTTAAAATAGGGGTTTTACCGTTGTTTAACTGAGTGAAAATAACGCCCATGCTTAAGTTATTATATCCTTCCATAACCAAGCGCCCATACCCATTCTTTTATCCCCGTAAGCAGTTGACAACTTAACGCCTTTTGGCTCAATAAAAACAAAAACATTTAAAACTACATAATTGCCCTACATTTGAGAACTACACTCCTAAGAGTTAATTTAATCTTTGGAGTTTTTAAATGATAAAAAATACCCATGCCTTTTTCCTCAGTGCACTGTGCTGCTTAACCTTAAGTGCCTGCAACAAGCAAAACAGCCAATCGCTTGAGCAATCAAACCTCAATGATTTTACTCTAACCAGCTCAAAAGTAAGTGATGGCGGTAATTTGCCTATTACTTATACGTGCGATGGGCAAAGCATTAGCCCCCCACTTAACTGGAGTGGTGCACCTAAGGCAACCAAATATTATGCATTAATTATGGATCATAAAGCGCCAGAGGGAATGCATTGGTATTGGACCATGTACAACATTTCCGCCGATAAAACACAAATTAAAGCGGGCGAAACCCTCGGTGAAGTAGGCTCTAATAGCGTAAACGATTTAAACCAATACGCGCCGCCTTGCTCTAAAGGTCCGGGTGAAAAAAGCTATACTTATACTGTTTACGCGTTATCTGCACCGGTTACCTTTAATAGCGATACAAAAGTAGATCGCTCAGCATTACTCGCTGCTGTAAAAGATATTACGCTCGATACTGCAAGTATGACGGTTAAATACTCGCGAAGCGCCAGTAGCGCCGAGCACAAACCTAATACAAGACCAAAACCAAATGAGCAACCAAAGCCTGATAAATCATATTTAACCGCTAACGTAAAATCACCTCGTTGCGATGCTATTAAACAATCAGTGAGTAATGCAGGGTTTGATAAAAGCGTATCTGTTACGTGCGATGAACAATATGCTTATATTGTCTCATCTACTTATCCTGATCATGAAGTAATGACTGGTATTACAGGTACTAACGAGCAAATACCCGTTCCAGCTAAAGGCTACGCTGCACCTATAAAGCTAAACCCAAAAAAAGCAAAGACAATAACAACAATTGATGCAGCCGTAGGTGTTGCTGTTAATGGCGTACCAATATACGACTATTCTTCGCAAGGTGAACTGGACGTAAATAGCTACGATGAAAAACACGACACGTTAGCACTCGGACAGTTAGATATATGTGGCGGACACGCAGGACGGGGTGATGACTACCATTATCATGTATCGCCAACGTGTATGATTGACACAATGAAAAACCAATCAAGCGATGCCATTATTGGCTGGGCTTATGATGGTTACCCGCTGTATGGCAGTAAAAATCCAGATGGCAGTTCAATTGCCAAAGGTGACCTTGATGTATGTAACGGACAAACCGACGACACATTTGGCTATCGCTATCAAACTTCAGCTACGCCGCCATATATTATTCAGTGCTTAGTAGGTGAAGTAGATACAGCTAAATTACCAAGAGTGTCACCACTTAGTGGCGATACTCAAGGCATAAGAGCCGACCTGCGCCCGCCACAAGGAGGCGTTGAAAATCTAACGCACACAATCTCTGAAAACGGCAGTCGTACAATGAGCTATTCATACAAAGGTGAAAACTACTTTACAACCTACAGCCCTGCATCACAGGGAAAAGACTGCTATAGCTTTAAACAAAAAACTATCAGTAATCGTGGCAAGGTTCAAACAGGTACATTTTGTAGAGGCCCGCAACCAAATCACCTTACTCCTACAGTCACTAAGCAAAATACAAATCCTGCCATTACAGGCAAGCATAACTTAAAGCTAGAAGCATGGGCTGATAACTGGTTTACAGCTTACATAGGCGAGCAGTTACTTGTTGAAGATTCTGTGCCCATAACCACAGAGCGTTCATTTAATGCCGAAAGCATTACGTTTTCTGCAAACTACCCTATTGAGCTTAATTTAATAATTAAAGACTTTAAGCAAAACGACACTGGGCTTGAATACATCGGTGCTAAAAATCAGCAAATGGGTGATGGCGGTTTTATTATGCAACTTACCGACACCGATACAAATAAAGTAGTTGCGGTAAGCAGTAAAAGCTTTAAATGCGAAATACTTCACAAAGCGCCGCTTAACAAATCATGCGAAAGCGAAACAACCCCAGTTGCGGGCGAAGGCGCTTGTACATTTATGTCAAAAGAAGCGCCCACTAACTGGCTGCAAAGTAACTTTGACGATACGCATTGGGCTAATGCAGTAGAGCACAACTTTGCCGATGTAGGGCCAAAAGACGGTTACGACGATATTAACTGGAATGAAAACGCAAAATTCATATGGGGCGAAGACTTAGAAACCGACAACACCCTTATTTGCAAAGCAACAATTGAGCAACCTCAATAAACAAAAAGGTCAACCGCTTCAATAAAAGGCAGTAATTATGTATTTTTTAAAAAAATTTAAATGGCTAATGCTAGCGTGTATTTTAACAAGTACGATCGCTCAAGTGAGCGCCCATGTATTGAAAAACACAACAGCCCAAGTAATTTTGAGAGACGGGCAAGTTGAGGTTAAAGTATTAACTAATGCTGAGCATTTAATTTCAATGCTGCAAAGCGAGCAAGCATGGCTTATGGGCGATATTGATAAGCTTATGCCTACAAATTTAAGTACAGAGCAACAAGAAGAGTTTGTAAAAAATGCACTTAAACAAAAAACGAGCTTACGTGTAAATCAGCAAGTTATCGTGTTTGAACGCGTCGCTTTTACCACCAGCAACAACGAAGCGCACGACCTAGAAATTGTTTTTCAAGCGAAGCACACATTTTCAACAGTGGATGAGCTTGCTATATCGTTCCCTAAAAGTTTAGGCGCAGTACACGCAAGCTTTGTAAAACCACAATATAAGTTACTGAGTGCTGGCGATACCGCAAAAATAAAGCTCTAATCCATAAAATCAACATACCTAAAAAGCTTACTTAAAAAGGATTTTAGTAAGCAACTCCCAAAATACGCTAATTGTAGGCACATAATCAATATGCAATACTGCTCAGTACGTTAATGTGATGATCTTTACTATTTGCAAATCAGTGAAATTAATACATAAATTCTTTTTAGCTTTTTTTATCACTAATATCGCCCTTGTTGGGCTCATGTTTGTGTTTATATACATGACCTTTTCGTCAGGGTTTAACAAATTTGTTGAACAAGAAGAAACAAAGCATGTAGCAATGGTTAAGCATCAACTTGTTAATTTATATAACGAATTAGGCAGTTGGCAAGCCATTAAGCAAAACACGCAATTATGGCGCTCTATTGTAGAGCCGCAAAAAAAGCCAGGCGAGCCTAAAACTAATAAACACACAAGCTCCCCACCCAAACCAAATAGCAGTAAAGCAACTCCCTCTTTATTGTGGATACACTTACCTGCAGACTCCCTTAAAACAGGACAACGTATAAGTTTATATGATCAAAATAAAAAGGTTGTTGTTGGCAGAGCTAATTTAAACGACCACCCACATATAGAGCCTATTTTATTAAACAATAACGTTATAGGCTGGATAGGTTTAGTACCTTCAAAACTTGTGCAAAGTAGTCCGGCAAAAGCGTTTTTAGCAACGCAATTTCATAACTACTTTATGATCACGTTACTCGTTATTACGCTCGCATTTATTATGGCTATTGTGTTATCTCGCCATTTAATAAAACCAATAAAAAAAATAGTGACTGGCACCGATGAGTTAACAAAAGGAAATTTTGCCAGCAGAATCATCCCCTCTAGTAAAGATGAGCTAGGTACCCTATCCAACAACTTTAACACCTTAGCCCACACGCTTGAGCAAAACCAACAAATGCGATTTCAATGGGTGTCAGACACATCCCATGAATTAAGAACCCCACTTACCGTACTACGCTCGCATTTACTAGCCATACAAGATGGCGTATTTACAGCCGACACAAAGCGTATTAATTTACTCATAAACCAAGTAGATAACTTAAGTCACATTGTTGACGACCTAGCTCAACTAGCACAAACAGATAGCGTTAATTTAACCTATAACAATGCACATATTGATTTGATAAACATTTTTATGCAATCAATTGAAAACTACACCGCTCGCTTTAAAGAGCGTGAATTAAATGTAGACAGCAAAAGCTTAACCAAAGCCGGCAAATGTATAATAAATGGCGATAAAGAACGCCTTGTACAATTATTTTCAAACCTATTAGAAAATACCTGTAGATACACGCATAAAGGTGGGCAAGTAATAATACTTGCCAACAAAACTCCTAATAACATTGAGCTTATTTTACAAGACTCAGCCCCAGGTGTTTTACCAAACGACTTACAAAAGTTGTTTGAGCGTTTTTATCGGGTTGAAAAATCTCGAAGCCGAGAGCACGGCGGCTCGGGCTTAGGACTTGCGCTTTGCAAACAAATAGTAGAGGCACATGGCGGTCAAATATCGTTGCACAACTCGCCACTTGGTGGGTTAGAGGTAAAAATAACGCTGAGACTTTTAGGTTAAAATAATGACATCACAAAAAATACTTATTGTTGAAGACGAAGAAAACATTGCAGAGGTACTTATTGCCTATGCTAAGCAACAAGATTACGTAACTGAGCACTTTAATAGTGGCAAAGGTGTGGTTAGTTTTGTAAAACAAAACGCAGTAGATTTAATACTTCTTGATTTAATGCTGCCAGATGTTGATGGCATTGAGCTATGTAAGCAAATTAGAGCCTTTTCAAGTGTACCAATTATTATGCTTACCGCAAAAAGTGAAGAAATAGACCGCTTACTGGGTTTAGAGATCGGCGCCGATGACTACATATGCAAACCTTTCAGCCCCAAAGAAGTTATAGCACGCATAAAAGCCGTACTAAGAAGAACCAGCCAGCCTAAAATAAATATTATCAATCATAATAATTTTCAATTATACAAAGACGATTACGAAGCGCGCTTAAACGGAGAAAGCATTGGCTTTACCGCCGTCGAGTTTAAAATATTTTTATTATTTATAAGCCACGTAGGTCGTGTTTTCACCCGCGAAGATATTATTAATAACGTATACAGCGATACAACCGACATATCCGATCGCAACATAGATACACATATTAAAAATATACGAAAAAAGATTAACGACGTTCAAACAGGGCTAAACCCAATAGCTGCGGTTTATAGTGTGGGTTATAAGTTTAAAGAGTAGGTTTACTGATTAAAATAAATCTAACATGACGAAAAAGCGCGATATTAGTCGCGCTTTTAACTAATTTTTTGCTGATAGCTTAAAACTGACAGCTCAAAAGCACGTTGGGTTTCGCTTCGCTCAACCCAACCTACATTACAGCCCTAGCTCAGCCATAAAGTCATCATCGGCATCATCTTGTTCTGCTTCTTTTGACTTAGCTTTTGCTTTTTCGGCCTTTTGCTTAGCTTCGTTTTCGATAATGTCATCAGGGTCTATCGCTTCTACAATGTCAAAGTCATGTAGTTTAATAAACTCTGTTTTATCCATTGCCAGCTCTAGGTAAAAGATATTTTGGTTGCGCGTAGTAAAGGTTACGCGGCGTGCTTGTGGACGATCCATAGTGGTATCAACCGATATTTGCACTTGTTTATTAATTGCCATCATTTTTGGCTGGTTTTGCGTAATAGAGGTATGTAACTGCTCACGCACTTTAGAAGTGAAGTCACCAACAATTTGGTTCATCAGCTCGCCCATTACATTTGAAACGTCATCCGATAAATGACTGTGGGCAATTTCTTCTTCAGGCATGCCCATATTGCGCATGTAATCGCCGTAAATTTCCATTGCCGCTTGCGCTGTAAAATTAGTGACTACCAGCCCTGTAAAGCCACCATCAAATAATACAAAACAGCCAATGTCTGGACGCATACAGGTGCGCGTTATTTTTTGCACCATAGCTGAGTAGCTAATTTCGTTACCGCTGGCTGATGACAGAACACCCGTCACTGAATGACATAGGGTTGCTAAAATATCGTCTGTGCTAATTACCTTACTTTTGCTCATTTAACGTTCTCTTTTATACTTATTATTCATAATTCTAGCCAAGCTACTGAATTTATCACTGACTATCCAGTATAAAATGTTAAAATAGTGCCATTATTTTTAAAGAGACTGCCTTAGTGAGTATAAAAGACAGTATTTACGCCTCTGAGCAACAAGTAAAAGATTTTAGCTTTGACCAAAATGTGGTTGAGGTTTTTCCGGATATGATCCAGCGCTCTGTGCCTGGGTATGCCACCATTGTAAGCACTATGGGTAAATTGGCTGGTGAATATGCGCAAAGTAATTCAAACCTTTACGATTTAGGCTGCTCGCTTGGTGCGGTTACCCTAAGTATGCGCCGTAATATTCGCACCGATAACTGCCACATTATTGCTGTAGATAACTCACAAGCTATGGTTGAGCGTTGTAAGGTTCATTTACAAGGCTTTAAGTCAGACGTGCCTGTTACAGTAACTTTAGGCGATATTAACGAGCTTGAGATTCAAAATGCGTCGGTAGTGGCCATGAATTTTACCTTGCAATTTATTCCGCCTTTACAGCGCCAAGCCGTGCTTGAAAAAATTTACGCTAACTTAAAACCCGGTGGCGTACTGCTCCTTAGCGAAAAAATTAAAGCCGAAAACGAGCAGTGCGATAATTTATTAATTGATTTGCACCACGACTTTAAACGCCACAATGGCTACTCAGAGCTTGAAATAAGCCAAAAACGTACTGCCATTGAAAACGTGATGCGCCCCGATACGCTAAGCACTCACTTTAATCGTTTAAGCGACATTGGTTTTAGCCAAACGCAGGTGTGGTATCAATGTTTTAATTTTTGCTCAATGGTAGCAATTAAATAAAGAGAGTGACTTATGTCTCAATGGTTTAACCAATTTTACGCAGCAATTGCACAAAGCCCGCTTAGCCACTGGCTAGAAACCCTGCCCGCTCAATTAAAGCATTGGCAAAACGAGGCAAGCCATGGCGATTTACCAAAATGGCAAAAAGTACTTAAAAATTTGCCAGAAGTAAAAACAACCCACGTTGATATCGCCACTAAAGTAGAAATTGGCGCACCGGGGGAGATGAGCGAAGGCGAGCAAAAACAAGCCACGCATTTATTAAAACGCATGATGCCATGGCGCAAAGGCCCTTTTACTGTACACGGTATTGAAATAAACACAGAGTGGCGCAGCGATTGGAAGTGGGATCGCCTGCTTCCTCATATTGAGCCTTTAAAAGGCCGCACAGTATTAGATATAGGCTGTGGCTCTGGCTATCACTTGTGGCGTATGCGCGGTGAAGGCGCTGAATTTGTAGTAGGTATTGACCCTTCTGATTTATTTTTGTGTCAGTTTCAGGCCATTAAACATTACAACCCAGATGAAAACGTGCATTTATTACCATTAGGTGTAGAGGCACTACCCGAGCTTAAAGCGTTTGATACGGTGTTTTCTATGGGGGTGCTGTATCACCGCCGCTCGCCTATCGATTTTTTAGCGCAGTTAAAAGCGCAGCTTCGTCCAGGTGGCGAACTCGTACTAGAAACGTTAGTAATTGAAGGCGATGAAAACACCGTACTGGTACCTACCGACCGCTACGCAAAAATGCGCAACGTTTGGTTTATTCCAAGTACTGCTGCACTAAAACTGTGGATGGAGCGCGTTGGCTTTAAAGATGTGCAAATAAAAGATTGCGCAATTACCACGCTTGATGAGCAACGCAGGACCGACTGGATGGAAAACGAATCGTTAGTTGATTTTTTAGACCCAAACGATACCAGTAAAACCATTGAAGGTTACCCTGCTCCACTTAGAGCAATACTAACTGCCAAAGCATAAATAACTTAAAAGCACCCAGGGTGCTTTTTTTGTGCAATTAACAAACTAATAGCGGACAAGTGTCCTTGTTAATTATTTCAAAACTATATTTGAGCTAGCCGCGCAGTTGCAATTGTTGTAAAATACGCGCGTTTCTAAGCTATCGAAAAGCAACCCCAAGCAATTATTTGAGGAAAACCTGTGAGCGAACAAAAACAGTCATTAAGCTATAAAGACGCGGGCGTAGATATCGACGCTGGTAATGCACTTGTTGAGCGTATTAAAGGCGTAGTTAAAAAAACGCGTCGTCCAGAAGTAATGGGCGGAATTGGTGGTTTTGGCGCTCTTTGCGAAATTCCAGAAGGTTACAAACAGCCAGTACTAGTAGCAGGTACTGACGGTGTAGGTACTAAACTACGTTTAGCTATCGACTTAAAAAAACACGACACTGTAGGTATTGATTTAGTTGCAATGTGTGTAAACGATTTAATAGTACAAGGCGCTGAACCCCTGTTTTTTCTAGATTACTATGCAACAGGTAAACTAGATGTAGACACAGCAGCCGATGTAGTAACCGGTATTGGTAAAGGCTGTGAGATTTCTGGCTGTGCCCTGATTGGCGGCGAAACAGCTGAAATGCCAGGTATGTACGATGGTGAAGACTACGACATGGCTGGTTTTTGTACCGGTGTAGTAGAAAAATCTAAAATTATTGATGGCACAAAAGTAGCAGCCGGCGATCAACTTATTGCCCTTGCCTCTAGCGGTCCGCACTCAAACGGCTTTTCTTTAATTCGTAAAGTGCTTGAAGTATCAAACGCCGATACGAATCAAGTTATTGACGGCAAAACACTAGGCGAGCACTTACTAGAGCCAACCCGTATTTACGTTAAACCTTTACTTGAATTATTTAAGCAAGTAGACGTGCATGCCCTATCGCATATTACTGGCGGCGGCTTTTGGGAAAACATTCCGCGTGTATTACCTGATTCTGCAAAAGCAGTAGTTAAAGGCGATAGCTGGCAGTGGCCAACCGTTTTTAACTGGTTACAAGAAAACGGCAATATTACTACACACGAAATGTACCGTACATTTAACTGTGGTGTAGGCATGGTATTAGTAGTACCAGGCGATGCGCTAGAGCAAAGCTTAAGCATTTTAAAAGAGCTTGGCGAAAACGCATGGCACCTTGGTGAAATTCAAGATGCTGTTGCCGGCGAAGAGCAAGTAGAAATTGTAGGTGGTGCTAAGTAATGTCACCCATTCGCTTAGTGGTATTAATATCGGGTAGTGGTTCTAATTTACAAGCCATTATTGATGCCTGCGAGCGCGGCGAAATAAACGGACACATAGCGGCTGTTATAAGTAACAAAGCAGACGCTTACGGCCTTGAGCGTGCAAAACAAGCAGGTATTGCTACAAAAGTGCTCAGTCACAAAAATTTTGACTCGCGCGAGGCCTATGATGCGCAATTAATGAACGTTATTGACTCTTTTATGCCAAATCTAGTTGTATTAGCTGGGTTTATGCGTATTCTTACTCCTAGCTTAGTGCAAAAATATGTTGGAAAAATGTTGAACATTCATCCATCTTTGTTGCCTAAGTATCAGGGGCTGAATACCCACCAAAGAGCAATTGATGCAAAAGACGATGTTCATGGCGTAAGTGTTCATTTTGTAACTGAAGAGTTAGACGGCGGTCCCGTTATTCTTCAGGCGCAAATACCTGTACTCAAGGATGATACAGCAGAAACATTAGCTAAACGCGTGCACGAACAAGAGCATATAATTTATCCTTTGGTGGTCAAGTGGTTCAGTGAACACAGACTTACTATGGAAGCAGATTATGCAGTTCTTGACGAAAAACAACTTCCTGCACACGGCGCGCACTACCCACAATAAAAAAATAAGTGCCCTGCTGTTATGTGTGGGCGCTTTACTTCCTACTAGCCTAATTGCAGGCGAACTAACAGAGTATCAAGCCAGCTACGATATTTTACGCAAAGGTAAAAATCATGGCGAGGCAGTACGCGAACTTAAAAAAGTTGGCGAGCAAACGTATCAACTTACTTATCACAGCAATATTGAGTGGATGATTTTCTCTGACAAGCGAGAAGAAACCTCTGTATTTACTTTTTTAGATAACAAAGTCACTCCTCATCATTACAATATGGTGCGTACCGGCACCGGCCCAGATAAAGATTATAAAATAGACTTTGATACACAAAATAAAGTGGTCACCAGCAGCACTAGTGAATACCCGCTAAAGTGCGAATGGACTGACGAATTTCAAGATGCTATTTCGTATCAAGTACAAGTACGCGAAGGCTTAAAAAAAGGCGAAACTTATTTTTCGTTTCCGCTTATTGATAAAAAAGGCAATCGCCGCGACTACAACTTTGAAGTGGTTGGCAAAGAAATGATTTCGCTGCCAATTGGTAACGTAGAAGCTATAAAAGTAAAACGTTTATACGATAACGATAAACGCCAAGCCCTTGCCTGGTTTGCACCAGAAATGGACTACATGCTAGTACGTATGTGGAAAGGCGAAAAAGGCATGGAGCAGTTTGAAGTACAAATGAATTCATTTACCGTTACCCAGCCTGTTTCTACTCCAGTAAGTGAGAGCAGCGAAGTAAGATCAGAAGCGCCGTAAACACGGTGATAGCAAACACAAAAAACGCGATTTTATATCGCGTTTTTTTGTGTTTGCTTTTAGGCTATTTAACTAAATTAGTTCGCCCATTTTAAATAACGCAAACTCCCCTGGCTGCATTTTTTGCCAGCGTTCGTCGTTGGTTAATGGCCGTGTAGCTATTACTGTTACTACATCGTTTGGGGTGGTTTCTTCGTTAAAATCAACCACCATATCGGCATCAATTAACGTTGCTTTACCAAATGGCGCACGGCGCGTTATGTAGTGTAAGTTATTCGTGCAGTACGCCAATACAAATACGCCATCGGTCAATAACATATTAAATACGCCCTTTTCACGTAGCGTATGCGAAAGCTTAGCCGCATATCTAAATACAGAGGCCATATTAGAGGGGCGTTTTGGGTATTTTTCACGAATTTTATCTAGCAACCAACAAAACGCCAGCTCACTGTCGGTGTTACCCACTGGGCGATAATATTGGGGTTTTAAATCGTGATAGTTAGATAACTGGCCATTATGTGCATAGGTAATTTCGCGTCCCCAAAGCTCACGGGTAAACGGATGGGTATTTTCAAGGCACACTCGGCCACGGTTGCCTTGGCGAATATGGCTAATTACCGACACGCTTTTAATGGGGTAGGCTTTTACTAGCTTGGCGATTTCTGATTGATAGCTTGGCTCAGGATCTTTAAAGGTTCTACACCCTTTACCCTCGTAAAACGTAATACCCCAGCCATCTTTATGCGGGCCGGTATTACCACCGCGCTCTAATAGACCTGAAAAACTAAAACAAATATCCGTAGGTACGTTGGCTGACATGCCAAGTAATTCACACATTAATAAACTAACCCTTAAAAAATACGTATAAATAGCGCTGTACTTTGCTATGCGCTACAACAGACATACTTACTTAAAAAAACTTTTTTGGCTAGCTGATTTACTGATTTTTAGCGCTTAAATAATCGCTGTGATTGAATTAAACACAGCAGTGGTGCATGCTTGTTCCTTATAAAGGGAATAATGATAAGCATAATGGCTAGTTTGTCGTTAATTTAACGCTGTAATGTACTTGAAACTTACGCTCACTAGCGCTACTCTAACTGAGGTGGTCTGACCTCTATTAAGGAATAAGCAATGACACTCATATTTACACTCGGTTTAATCGCACTGCTCAGCATCGCGGTTTACCACAGAGCGAGTTGGAACACAGCACTTGGTGTTTCTGCCGCAACATTATTAATTGGTACCTTCGCAGGTGCTTTTGGTTTAATTAGCTGGTTGATCTTTTTGATCATCGCGGTTCCTCTTTCTGTTACTGGCATTCGTCAGCAATATATAATCAAGCCGATTTTTACTACCTTTAAAAAAGTAACGCCAAGCATGTCTGACACTGAAAAGTCAGCAATCGATGCCGGTACTACGTGGTGGGAAGCTGATTTATTTTGTGGTAACCCAGATTGGAAAAAGCTACACCAATACCCAGTACCAAAGCTGACTATTGAAGAGCAAGCCTTTATTGATGGCCCTGTAGAAGTAGTATGTAGCATGCTAGATGATTGGGAAGCAACACACGAGCTTACCGATTTACCGCAAGATGTATGGCAATATCTAAAAGATAATAAATTCTTTGCCATGATCATCAAAAAAGAATACGGCGGTTTAGAGTTTTCTGCGTTTGCACAATCATGTGTTCTGCAAAAGTTAACCAGTAAATCGACCTTGCTATCGTCAATTGTAGGTGTACCTAACTCGTTAGGCCCAGGTGAGTTGCTACAGCACTACGGTACTGAAGATCAAAAAAATCATTATTTACCGCGCTTAGCCCAAGGCCAAGAAATTCCATGTTTTGCATTAACCTCGCCAGAAGCAGGCTCTGACGCAAGCTCAATTCCTGATTACGGTGTAGTGTGTAAAGGGCAATGGAACGGTGAAGAAGTAGTAGGTATTAGCCTTACCTGGAACAAGCGTTACATTACTCTTGCACCAGTGGCTACAGTACTTGGTCTTGCCTTTAAACTACAAGATCCAGATGGTTTACTAAGCGACAAAAAAGAGCCAGGCATAACCTGTGCACTTATTCCAACTAACACGCCAGGTGTTGAAATTGGTCGTCGCCACTTCCCGCTTAACGTACCATTTCAAAATGGCCCGACTCGCGGTAAAGATATTTTTGTACCCCTTGATTACATTATTGGTGGCCCAGAAATGGCTGGCCAAGGCTGGCGCATGCTGGTTGAATGTTTATCGGTTGGCCGTGCAATTACATTGCCGTCAAACTCTGCCGGTGGCATTAAAACAATTGCCGTAGCAACAGGTGCATATAGCCGTATTCGTCGTCAGTTCCGTTTACCAATTGGTAAAATGGAAGGTGTTGAAGAGTCACTGGCTAAACTTGCAGGTTACGCTTACAGCTCAGATGCAGCAGTTAGTATGTCAACCGGTGCGGTAGATTTAGGAGAAAAGCCATCGGTTGTTTCAGCTATTATTAAATACCACCTTACCGAGCAAATGCGCGAGTCGACCATTCATGCAATGGACGTACTTGGCGGTAAAGGGATTATGCTTGGTCCAAATAACTATTTGGGTCGTGGCTATCAAGGTGCCCCTATTGCTATAACAGTAGAAGGTGCCAACATCTTGACCCGTAATATGATTATTTATGGTCAAGGTGCAATTCGCTGTCATCCATTTGTACTAACCGAGCTTGGTGCTTGTGAAATTGAAGATCGCGAAGAAGCGCTTAACGTATTTGATAAAGCGCTAATGGGCCACATTGGCTTTACAATGTCGAACCTTGTACGTACTAAGTGGCTTGCGCTTACCGGTGCACGTTTTACTAGCGTACCGTACAAAGACGACACCGCAGAGTTTTACCGTATAGCATCACGCTTTAGTGCATCGCTTGCGCTTATGTCTGACATTAGCATGGCGGTATTTGGTGGCTCGCTTAAACGTAAAGAGCGCATTTCAGCACGTTTAGGTGACTTACTAAGCTACTTATATTTAGTGTCTGCAACGCTTAAACGCTATAACGACGAAGGCCGTAAACAAGAAGATTTAGCCCTAGTAAAATGGAGCTGTCAGGATCATCTTTACCACTGCCAACGTGCCCTTGCTGATTTAATCAATAACATGCCGTCTGCCCCATTACGTGGCGTATTAAAAGTATTGTTATTCCCGTTTGGTCGCCCCGTTCGTAAACCTACCGACAAACTTGAGCATAAACTAGCACAACTACTTCAAGTACCTAGCGAAACGCGTAACCGTTTAGCAAGCTATGTTTACTTAAAAGATGAGCCACTAAACCTAGTTGGCCGTCAAGAGCAAACACTTAAAGACGTACTGGCTGTAGAGCCGTTATTTGAACGAGTATGTAAAGAAAAAGGCCTTAAACTGCCATTCTTCCAACTTGATAAAGTAGCGCAAATGGGCCTTGAAGCTGGCATATTAAGCCAAGCAGAAGCTGATAAATTAGCCGCTGTAGAAAAAGCCCGCTTAGACGTAATTAACGTTGATGACTTTGACCCAGCTGATTTATTAGCAGGCAAAGCCGCACGTAAAAGTGAAGACAGCAAAGCAGATGCAGCTTAACCCGTTAGGTTAACGCAGCCAACAGTCCGCCTGTTGTGATCATCCAAACCAGCGCGTAATGCGCTGGTTTTTTTTGCACGATAGCTTGTTGGAGTGCGCACCAAATAATGCCAGTTAATAGCAACAAGCCACTTGCTTGGTTGAATAAAGCAAAAAAAACAATAAGCGAAAGTAAGAGCACAATTAAACTAGGAACAAATTGGCCAATAAAAAATGCTGTTTGCTTATTCTGCATTTTAAAAAACACACTATATTTTTGATGTAGATGACTACAATCAAATTGTAATGAACTACTAAACAACACCACAAAAGCTAGTGACAAAATACTAAATATATCAGCTAAATTAGCGCGCTCTTGTAGTAGTACCTCAAATGCCATAAATACGCACAACAATAAAGCACCTCGCCAAATCAAAGCCCAGCTGTTGTGTATAAAAAACATTAGCCAAAAGCCTGTAAGTGAGCTTAGCTCTAACTTAGCTGCAAAATTAAAAGGTGCCATTAAGGTGCTTAAGGCAAATAACAGCACAAAGCCACACTGATAAATCAGTGGACTTACATCAAACGGTAACATTAGCCACATTGCAGATAACAAAAATCCATAAACAAGCGCTATTGGCTTGTATATGCATAAAATGCCGAGGATAAATTGTAATAGTAAAAACACCAAAAAATGCGGCACCCTAAGCCACTGGTCTATGCTCAGGTCAACCGCGATAACAAGGCTTGCAATCAACCAGCCATTACTTAACAGCAAAAGCTTTATATCCACCAAACCAAGCCAATACCGCTTAACCAATGTCTGTTGAAACGCTCGTTGGGCTGAGTTTTTTATTGCAGACTTCATTACTCTTAACATTACACTTTGTAGCAACAAATACAGCCAAGCCATTTTCGCACCATATTGAGGTGCATCACTACTATCAATAATTTTTCCAAGCCCTAAAAAAAGTAGCAATATCAAACCCAACACTGACGAGCCTAACACCACTAAAAATAACACCCCAAAGCTTTTCAGTTGTAATAATAATTGTGTAAGTTCAGTCTTGTATGCCAGAAAACGATAATCCATAAAAGAGCGGTATTGGCCAATTGATTGTTTTAAATTTGCAATCATAAAGGCGTACACTCAAAGCCATGCAGTAAAAAAGGCTCGGGCTCGTGACAGGTGATAATTATTTGACCTTGTGGCTTATTTACTAAATATTCATCAAGTAAAATTAGTAAATACTCAATACTCGCTTGATCAAGCGCTGCACTGGGTTCATCTAACAGTAAATACGGTGCATCACGCATAAGCGCTAAAATTAACTGACACTTCTTTTGGTTCCCTGATGATAGAGCGTCAAAGCGTGTATTTAGAAATTCATTAAAATTAAACCCATCGACTATAGCTGTTGGCCAACAACAGCCAAATGTATTTGAGGATAAGTTAATTATTTGCTTTGCTGTTAAAAAGTCGGGTAAAGCAATACTGTCAGAGGCTATAGCAACTTGCTTATGTGGTTCGGTTAATGCGTTTCCAGAAAACAAAAGCTCACCACTTTCGTAAGTTTCAAGCCCCGCTAATATCATCAATAGAGTTGTTTTCCCTTGGCCATTAGGTGCTTCGATGCACACTTTTTGGCTGCTAAACACTTTATTGTAATCACGATAAACCACGTTGGTAACAAACTGCTTATTTAAGCCAATCACTTCAATCATAAAATATCCCTATAAGTAAGCGTGATATTATAAATAAACTTTTATGAGAAACAAAACCCATCACCACAGCTTTAAAACAACACTAACGGGAAAGTAACGTCGCTTTCTAATAGCGATAAATCTTTTAGCAAAGTGAAACAGTATCAGAAGCTCTGAAAAAGCTTGTGACATCAACAGCGTTCCTCTCTAACACTTCACTATAAAGATAAGCTTTTTACATCTGCGGCGCTATGACTTAGCCTCAAGCCATATAAACTACTTTAAAGGACAATTTGAATTCTGATAACACGTAAAGCTATGAACTAAACTAAAAATTAAGCTATGAGTTTTTAATTCAAATCTACTACGGTTTACGTGTAAATTATGACTGATAGCTGATAGCTGATAGCTGATAGCTGATAAAAAATTATATTTGGATTAGTTAATAAGGAAATTATTTATTGCTTGCTATTGAGGAAATAACAAGTGGCGGAGTGGACGGGACTCGAACCCGCGACCCCCGGCGTGACAGGCCGGTATTCTAACCAACTGAACTACCACTCCGCAGAGG